>NZ_JBEYYO010000023.1:0-32294 GCF_040645615.1 Glycomyces sp. NPDC046736
GGGGTTGACACACGCGGTCGGGCGTGTCGGTTCGCAGTCGCCCCCGAATCAATCATCGCGCGAAGGTACGACACTCTCTCGCCGCCGCCCGCCGCCCGCCGCCCGCCGCCCGCCCCCCGCCGCCCGCCGCCCGCCCCCCGCCGCCCGCCGACCCTCGTTGGTGCGGTTCTGAGCACTTTTCGGGGGTTGCTAGCCTGGCGGGATGAGTACCGGCCAGACGCGCGCTGCGATTCTCGAACAGAGCACCGGGCTTCCCCGTCAGGGGGAGGCGCCGAAGGCGGAGTCGGCTCCGTCCGGGGCGCTTCCGGTGACCTCTGATGCGCCGTTCAAGGCCGAGGCGCCCGTGGTGCGGCTTCGCAGGCTCGCGGGGGTGGCCTCGTGGGCGCTCGTGCTCGTGCTCGCCGGGGTGGCCTCGGCGATCGTGGGGCTGTTCCAGATCTTCGGGGACGGCCCGGACTGGTTCGCGCCCGCGTTCATCTCCGTCGGAGTGGCCGGGATGGTCCTGGCGATGATGGCCTTCGCGACCGTGCGGTTCCGCGGGGTGCCGTGGATGTTCATGGCCGCCTCCTCGGTCACGCTGCTCGCGGCGTTCGTGATGATCCGCCTGGCCTGAGGCCTGGCGAGGCGCCCCGACCCGGGCTGCGCCGCAACTCCTCCCAAGGCACATCACGCCCGGAAACGCAATGATTGTGGCGCTCGCCACGTTGTCATTTTGACGACATTCCCGTGGCGAGCAGGGGCGCGCGCGCCCGGAATGGACGTACGCTCGTAGCCCATGAACGACGCGCCCATCGGGATCTTCGACTCCGGTGTCGGAGGCCTGACAGTCGCCAGGGCGATCAGCGAACTGCTGCCCGCCGAGCGACTCGTCTACGTCGGCGACACCGCCCACGTCCCGTACGGTCCGCGGCCCATCGCCGAGGTCCGCAAGCTCTCACTCGACGTCTGCGACCACCTTGTCGAACAGGAGGTCAAGGCGCTCGTGATCGCCTGCAACTCCGCGTCGGCCGCGAGCCTGGCCGACGTCCGCGACCGGTACGACATCCCGGTCGTGGAGGTCATCAGGCCCGCCGTCCGCCGCGCGGTCGCCACGACGCGCAGCGGCCGGGTCGGGGTCCTCGGGACGGTCTCCACGATCTCCTCGGGCGCGTACCTGGACGCGTTCAACGCCGTCCCGGACGTCGAGGTGACCGCGGTCGCCTGCCCGGCGTTCGTGGATTTCGTGGAACGCGGTGTGACAACCGGCCGACAGCTCCTAGGGCTCGCCCAGGGGTACCTTGAGCCGCTACAGCAGTCCGACGTCGACACGGTCGTGTTGGGCTGCACCCACTATCCGCTGCTGACCGGACTCATAGGACTGGTGATGGGGGAGGACGTGACGCTGGTGAACTCCGCGAGCGAGAGCGCCCGCGAACTCTACCGCGTGCTCACCGAGCGCGACCTCCTCACGATGCGCACCGAACCCGCCGCGCACCGCTTCCTCGCGACCGGCGACCCCGAGGCCTTCACCAGGACCGCCCGCCGGTTCCTGGGGAACCTGTTCCCGAACGCGGCGGCGGCCGTACTCGATGAGGTGTGATCTGCCATGAAACTGACGATCATCGGATGCGCCGGCTCGTTTCCGGCCCCCGACACGCCCTGCTCCGCGTACCTCATCGAGGCCGAGGGCTACCGGCTCCTCATCGACTTCGGGACCGGTTCGCTCGGTGAGCTCCAGAAGCACGTCGACCCGCACCTGATCGACGCGGTCATCGTCACGCACCTGCACGCCGATCACTTCTTCGACGCGTGCGGCTACGCCGTCATGCGCCGCTACGCCCCCCAGGCCCCGGGGCACCCGGTCCCGCTGTACGGGCCCACCGGGGTCGGCCAGCGCATCGTCGCCGCCTACGGCGGCCAAGGCGAGCTGTGCCACCCCTCGCTCCACGACGTGTACGACTTCCGCGAGCTCCAGCCCGGCTCGTTCTCGCTGGGCCCGCTGTCGATCACCGTCGACCGGGTCGCGCACCCGGTGGAGACCTATGGCGTGCGCGTCGACCACGCCGGCTCCTCCCTGGCGTACACCTCCGACTCCGGGCCCTGCCAGGCCCTCGAATCGCTCGCCGCGCATTGCGACGTGCTCTTGGCCGAGGCCTCCTACCTGGAGGGACGCGACAATCCCAAGGACGTGCACCTCACCGGCAAGGAGGCGGGGGAGTACGCCACCAAGACCGGCGCCGAACGCCTGCTGCTGACCCACCTGGTGGAGCCGTGGGGTTCGCGAGAGCGCACTCTCGCCGAGGCCCGGGCCGCCTACACCGGACCGGTCGAAGTGGTCGAGCCCGGCCGCGTCTACGAGTTCTGACCCTTCCCGCGCCGGTCGTGGCCTGATTGGCACATTCTCGGGATACGGATGTCGCCTGCCCGCCGTAGCGTCGAAGCATGTCGAGCGATGGAAATCCCCAGTACTACCCGGGCCCGCCCTCTGGGCCCCCCGGGTATCCGCAGCAGCCTCCCTACCAGTCGCAGCAGCCGGGCTACGGGCCCGCGCCGCAGCCGTACGTGGAGCAGGGCGTGCCCCTGGCTCCGCACCAGGGCGCGGGCGGCCAGCCGCCTTACGTCCCGCCGGGCGCGTACACCCCCGTCCCGCCGCCCCCGCCCGGGCGCGGCGGTCGCGGCGCGAAGATCGCGATCGCCTCGATCCTGAGCGTCGCGGTCCTCCTGGCCGTCGGCGCGGTGGTCCTGTTCAAGTTCGTGCTGGTCAACGGTCCTGACCCGGCAGAGTCCTTCCCGGCCTCGGCCTCCATGTACGTCGAGGTCAACTTCGACCCGTCGTTCGACCAGACCCCGAAGCTCCTCGAACACCTCAGCAAGTTCGACGAGCTCGACTACGACTCCACCGACGACCTCCTGGCCGACCTCCTCGAAGAGTCCGGCCTCGAAGGTGTCGACGCCGAGGAGGACCTCTCGTCCTGGCTCGGCAAGCGCCACGGCATCGCCATGTGGGAGCACGACGGCGAGCAGTACGGCGTGGTCAGCCTCGCGAGCACCGACGCCGGCGCGGCCGAGGACGGCCTCGCGAAGTTCCGCGCCGCCTCCGGCGCCGAGACCGACCAGTGGGCCTACACCGTCGAGGACGACCACGTCCTCATGGTCTTCGGCGAGACCGACGCCGAGGACGCCCTGGCCGCGGCCGAGAGCGAAGCGGGCGACAAGCCCCTCTCCACCTCGTCCTCCTATGAGGAGGCCCGCTCCTGGCTCGACGGCGACCAGCTCATCGTGTCCTGGGTCGACATGGACGCCCTGTCCGACTTCGCCGCCGCCGAGGTCGGCGAGGAGGGCGCCGAGATGATCGAGCAGCTCTACTCGGGCCAGATGATCACCGGCCTGTCCGCGTTCGACGAGGGCTTCGAGCTCAACTACCGGCTCTTCGGCAGCGAGCAGGACGGCTGGGAGGGTTCGGAGAACCTCATCTCCGACATGGGCGACCTGCCCGCCGCCGACATCGCCGCCTCCGCGTACATCCCCGAGAACATCGGCGAGATGGTCGCCGAATGGCTCGGCATGTTCGAAGGCCTCTACGGTTACGGCGACGACTACGCGACCGGCTACGGCGAGCCGCTCACCGACGACGAGTACGCCGAGTACCTCGAACTGGAGTCCGGCTACTACGCCGGGACCCTCTCGGACGACCAGGTGGCCCGCTTCGAGGAGCTCCAGGACCGCTACTGGATGGCCGGGACCGAGGACGACCCGTACTACGACGACTACTCGAGCGGCGGCGACTTCGGCGAGATCGAGGACCAGGTCAACGAGGCCGCGGACCTCCTCGCCGGTGCCAGCCTCAGCTTCGCCGGGAGCTTCGACGACGCGGAAGGGGTCGACCCCGACTCGGCGTACTTCTCGGCGAACCTCGACGAGAACCGCGCCCAGGAGCTCGAAGACCTCATCGCCTCCTGGACCCAGGGCCAGCCGCTCCCCGAAGGCGTCGAAGTGGACGGTTCCGAGCTGTCCTACACCGGTTCCGACACCGGCTCGGGCAAGCTCTCCGACGACTCCCGCTTCGAGGACTTCGCCTCGGTGGCCCCCGACCGCTCGGCCGTGGCCGTGTGGATCGACCTGGCCGCCGCCCAGGAGTCCTTCCCCGGCGAGTTCGACGGCGCCGAGCCGCTCTCGGCCTTCGCCTGGGCCCACGGCAGCGAAGACGGCGACGGTGTCGGCGTCCTCCGCCTCTACCTGAAGTAACTCCCGACGGTTGCTCCACCGAGGGGACCGGCCGCGCGCTCGACACGCGGCCGGTCCCCTTCGCCGTGCCCCGTCCACCTCGTCTTCAGGGCCCGGCCAGTGGCGCGGGCTAAGCTCGACCCGTGACCGATCCCGCACTGCATCCCCTGGCCAAGCGCTGGCCCGCCGCGGAGCGGCTGGTGGCCGAGCCCGGTTCGGCGCGTTCGCCGTTCCAGCGCGACCGGGCCCGCATCCTCCACTCCGCGGGGTTTAGGCGGCTCGCCGACAAGACCCAGGTCCACACCGCGGGCACCGACGACTTCCTGCGCACCCGCCTCACCCACTCCCTCGAAGTCGCCCAGATCTCGCGCGAGCTCGGTTCGGCGCTCGGCTGCGACCCCGACGTGGTCGACTTGGCCGGACTCGCCCACGACCTGGGGCATCCCCCGTTCGGGCACAACGGCGAGGACGCCCTCCACGAGGCCGCCGCGGCGTGCGGCGGTTTCGAAGGCAACGCCCAGACCCTGCGGGTCGTGGCCCGCCTCGAAGCGAAGGTCCTCGACGCCGAGGGCGCCTCGGCCGGGCTCAACCTCACCCGCGCCTCACTCGACGCGATGTGCAAATACCCTTGGGCCGCAAGTGAGGGCGTGCGGAAGTTCGGCGTCTACGAGGACGACCGCGCGGTCTTCGACTGGTTCCGCGGCGGTGCCCCCGAACGCGCGAAGTGCTTGGAAGCCCAGGTCATGGACTGGTCCGACGACGTCGCCTATTCGGTGCACGACGTCGAGGACGGCCTCTACGGCGGCTACATCAACCTCGCGAAACTCATGGACGACGCGGGCGAGCAGGCCGCCGTCTGCGAAGACGCCGCGGGCCGCTACAGCGACGACTCGCCCGCCTCCCTCGGCGAGGCCCTGCGCGAACTGCTGCGCGATCCGCTCCTGGAACCCCTCCACGACTACGACGGCTCCTTCGGCGCTCAGGTCGCCCTCAAACGCGTCACCTCGGACATGGTGGGCCGCTTCGTGAAGGCCGCCGCTCGCGCCACCCGCGAGCAGTTCGGCGACGGCCAGCTGCGCCGCTACGACGCCGACCTGGTCGTCCCCGAGTCCGAGCGGATCCAGTGCGCGCTCCTCAAAGGCATCGCCTGGCGCTACGTGATGCGGCCGCGAGCGGCCGAGGACTGGTACACCCGTCAGCGGGAGATCCTGCGCGAACTGGTCGAGATGCTGTGCGACCGCGGCGCCGACGCCCTCGACCCGCAGTTCGCCGACGCCTGGAACCGAGCCGGTGACGACCCCGCCCGCCTCAGAGCAGTGGTCGACCAGGTCGCCTCCCTCACCGACGCCTCAGCCAAAGCCTGGCACCGCCGCCTCACCGACCGGACCGATCCGCTCGACTGAGCGAACGGACCCCGTTAGCGCTTGCGGAAGAGCAGGTCGAAGATTTCTCTGCCTGCTTTCACTCCTCGGCGTTCGAATTTTGTCACCGGGCGGTGGTCGGGGCGAGGGGCGAAGTCTTCTGCCGTGTTTTCCAGGGTCGGCTCGGCGGTGAGGACTTCCAGCATCTGGTCGGCGTAGTCGGCGATGTCGGTGGCGCAGTGGAAGACCCCGCCCGGGCGCAGGAGCCCAGAGAGGGTTCGCACGTGCTCGGGCTGGATGATGCGCCTCTTGTGGTGGCGCTTCTTGGGCCACGGGTCGGGGAAGTACACGCGCACCTCGTCCAGCGACTCCGGGGCCAGGGCCTCCCACAGCAGCGGCAGCGCGTCGCCCTGGTAGATCCGCAGGTTCGTCAGACCGCGCTCCTCGGCGCGGTCCATCAGGTCGGCGATGCCCTGCGGGTAGACCTCGACGGCGAGCAGGTCCCGGTCACGGTCGGCCGCGCCCATCGCGGCCGCGGCCTCGCCGTTGCCCGAACCGATCTCCAGCACCAGCGGCGCCTCGCGGCCGAACAGCTTCGCGAAGTCGATCCGGCCCTCGCCCGGCGCCCACTCCAGGCCGTAGCGCGGCCACAGCGACGCGAACGCCTCGTCATGGCGGGGCTTGTTGCGTCCCTGGCGGAAGTTGAACGTCAGGATATGGCGGTGCTGGGATTCCTCATCAGGCATAACCGCTCGATTCTAGCCGCAGCCCCGATGTGGCCCGGCTCAACGTTCGAGCTTCGCCGGAGCCTCGTAGGAGCGCCCCCGCACCCCCGCCGGGCCCTCGGGCCGCCGCGGGTCCGGACGCGGCGCGGGCGCAGCCTCGCCGCCGAGCGTCCCGTTCTCGAACAGGAACGACTCGCGGGGCTCAGCGTCCTCGTCGTCACCGTCGGGCTGCTCGGGCACGTACGTCGGCGGACCGACCTCCTCGTGCTCGGGCTCGGCGGTGATCATCGCCTTCGGGCGGCGGCGCATCCGCTTGGCCCGCTCGCGCAGGAAGTACACGTACCCGACCAGGGCCACGAGCGACAACCCGGCGCCGATCCAGAACCCAGGACCCGCGATCGCCACGCCCGCCAGTTCGAGCACGGTCAGCGCGATGAGCACGTAGAGGATCCGGCGATGGCGCCTGCGCCACCACTCGGCGCGCAACTGCCGAAGCCTTGCCTGCTCGTGCATCTGGGGTTCCTCGCCGGTCAACGACTCGTCGTCCTCCAACCGTACCGAGTCCCCCAGGCGCGTGCCGCGCCGCTCCCACCCGCGCGAGACGCCTTGGGCCGGAACGTCTTGCGAGTCCAAAAGGGCATCGAGCGAATCCTCGTCCCCGCCCTGTTCAGGCGTACCGAGGTCCGCGGTCCGGTGCGAAACGGGCCGCGCGGAACGCTCGGCCTCGCGCGAAAGCACGCGCGCGTCAGAGGAGGCCCGGTCGGCGATCATCCGCTCGTCCGGGTCGTAGCGGCGCACCAGCGCCGGGGTCAGGGCCAGCAGGGCCGTCGCGGCCAGCAGCGCCAGCAGCACCGAAGCGGGCATCGCTCACCTCCTCTGCGTTGTTCGCATCACACCATGCGGTTAGCCAACGGTACGCAATGGCCTGACGTATTTCCGACACTTGCCTGGAACCCGGACGGGAAGTCCCAATACCATCACACCTGGTCACAAACGCATCACGATCCATGGCCATGCAAGGTTTTCGCCCTAAACTCGCAGCAATGTCCAGTTCGCGGCGATCGTGTGCCAGAACCTCCGGACGGAGCGCAACTTGAGGCGTCCTCGATCGTTAACCCAAGGGAGACTTCGAGAACTCCTCTCCCCTAAGCGAGCACGACCCGAGCCCCCGATGGTACGAGCTCGGCGCAACCAGGAAGGAGCACCGGCGACCGATGCCCGAGACCGTACCCGCCGGCGATCCCCGCGGCGTGGACGAAGAGCCGATCACGGAGGACACCCCCGAGACCCGCTCCGACCCCGAACTCATCAACGCCACGCGCGGCGGCGACACCACCGCCTACGCCGAGCTCTACGAGCGCCACGTCCACTCCGCGCGCCGCCTCGCGCGCATCCTCTCGAGGGACCCGGCCGGCGCCGACGACCTCGTCTCCGAGACCTTCGCCAAGCTCCTCCACACCCTCCGCGAAGGCGCCGGACCCGACCTCGCCTTCCGCCCCTACATGCTCCAGACCCTCCGCAACACCTTCTACGACCGGGTCCGCCGCGACAAGCGCGTCGAGTTCACCGACGACCTCACCCCGCACGACTCCGGCGAGATCTTCGTCGACCCCGCCGTCGAGGGCCAGGAGCGCCGCTACGCCGCGCTCGCGTTCGGGAAGCTCCCCGAGCGCTGGCGGATGGTCCTGTGGCACACCGAGGTCGAGGAGGAATCCCCGGCCAAGATCGCGCGCCTGCTCGGCATGACCCCCAACGGGGTCTCCGCGCTGGCCTACCGGGCCCGCGAGCAGCTGCGGCAGAACTACCTCACCGAGCACGCGGCCGACTCGCCCCGCGAGGAGTGCCGCTGGACGGTCGACCGCCTGGGCGCTCGCGTGCGGGGCAAGCTCGGCGACCGCGACGCCACCAAAGTGGACGACCACTTGAACGCGTGCGTCACCTGCAACCTGCTGTTCGCCGAGCTCACCGAGCTCAACTCGGGACTGCGCGGCGTGCTCGCCGGCGTCCTGCTCGGCACCGCGGCGGCCCCGTACATCGCGGCCGGGGCGGTCTCGGCCGCCGGGCTCGTGGTGGGCGGGTTCATCGGGGTGGTGTTCGCGCCGTTCAAGGCCGCGTTCAACTGGGTCCGGCGCGTCGTGCAGCAGCTCGGCACCAAGGGCTCGGTCGCGACCGGCACCGCGGTGGCCGTGGCCGCCGCGGTCGTGGTCTTCGCGCTCACCGCGGGCGACGAGGCCGAGGACCCCCAGGCCGCGCCCGAGGAGACGATCATCGCCCCTTCGGACGAGTCCGAGGTCGAGGCCGAACCCGACCCCGACGACCCGATCCCGCCCGAGGACCCGGAGAACCCCGCCGACCCGGACGACCCGGCCGAGGAGACCTCGGATCCGGCCCCCGACGAGACCACGCCGCCCGCGGCCGAACCGGCCGCCTACGCGATCGAGCACGGCCTCGGCACCACCGGCCTGGTCGCCGGAGGCGAAGCGGTCCTGCCGATCCGGCTCGAAGCGCCCGGCGGGACCGGCGGCGCTTTCGCGCCGGTCGCGTCGAGGGACCCCGAGTCCGGGGCGGTCGAGCCCGCCTCAGGTTGGGGCCAGGCCGCCGCGACCGACCGCGTCACGCTCGACATCGAGTTCCCCGAAGGGATCTCGCTCGCGTCCGAGACCGCCGCGCCCGGTTGGACCTGCGTGGAGTCGGGCGCGGTCGTGAGCTGCTCGATCGCGAAGATGCCGTCGCCGGCCGAAGCGAACCTGCGCATCCTGATCGGCGCCGACGTCAGCGGCTACCAGACCTTCAAAGTCACCGTGGAGGGCCCGGGGATCAGCGGGACCACGTTCCTCAAGGTCCCGATCGCTCCCGCCGGAAGCCAGGTCGGGTACGCGAGCCTCGACGCCACGGGCGTGACCGCCGCGGGCAACACGTGGATGACCTGCTCGGTGCCCGGGTGCAAGGACGGCGCGCTCTACGGGGCGGGCGACCGCTGGCCGATGAAGGCGTACAAGCCCTCGGACGCGCCCGCCGGGCGCGAAGGCGAGGCCGTCTCGGGCGCGAAGCTCGACGTGCCGGGCGGCGCTGCGATCGCGTGGGCGGGCCTGTACTGGGCCGGTTCGCGCAGCGACCTGCCCTCGGAGGTCTCGCTGTACTCGAACGGCTCGTGGACGAGCCTGAGCGAGGACTCGCGGCGCGACACGGGTTCGGGGACGCAGGCGTTCACCGACGTGACGGGCCTGGTCTCGGGCGGCGGCGAGTTCTGGGTCGCCACGGACAACCACCAGCTGCCGGTCTCGGAGTGCGTCGGGTGGCCACTGGACGCGAGCACGGCGTGCGTCGGGCACCGCTGGGCGGGCTGGTCGCTCACGGTCGTGTACGCCGAGCCGGGCGCGGAGAAGAAGGAGGTCGCGGTCTACGACGGTGCTCCGGCCGCGGACACCGAGATCGCGGTCGAGGACGGCGGCCAGGTCGACATCGCCGCCACCCTGTGGGGCGGCTCGGCCTACCGCCGAGGCGACTCGCTCACCGCGGGCGGCAACGGCCTCGGCCAGCCCGCGACGTGCAGCGCGGCGGGCGCGGTCAACGGCGCGAACTGGTACGCGTTCGGCGTCGACGTCGCGGTCCATCGGACCTCGACCGGCGACAACGCGGTGATCCGCTTCACCCGAGGCGACGACCCGTTCATCGTGGGAGTGGTGGCGGTAGCGGCCCCGCACACCGACTGAGCATCGCCGCTCGAAGCCGCCTCGCCGCGATGCTGTGGAGCGGCCAGCGCGGCGACTGAGCATTGACCGTCTAGGCGACGCCTCGCTCGCGCCCGAGCCCGAGCCCGAGGAGGGTGTTCACTAGTCCGATGTTCGGTGACGCCTCGCTCGTGTGCGCTCCCGCGTTCGCCGTCTTCTGCGCCCCGGACGCCTCGGCGTTCTCTTTCGGGTGACATTTTCGTGAGGAACCCGATTTCGGGGCGATTCCTGTCGGTCCGGTCGGCGAGACTCGGCGCATTCTTCCCCTCTCGTGGTGGGCGGGGGTTGTGGACGGCCCCCCTGTTGAGCGCGATTTCAGCGTTCGGGAGCGGGAGTTCGCGTCTGTCGCCAAAGGGCTGCTGCGGGTAAGCTTTGGCGTGATGCCGACCTCGACAGACACCTCGCCCCCGCCCGCGGCCCGCAGTGCGGGGCTCGCCGCGCGCGCCGTCGACTTCGTCAAGCGCCATGCCGGGGAGCTCTCGCGGTTCGCAGGGGTCGGCGGCAGCGCGTACCTGATCGACCTCGGGCTGTTCAACCTGCTCTACCTCGGCTTCGACTGGGCCGACTGGAGCGCCAAGATCGTCTCCACCGTCATCGCCACCACGCTCGCGTTCCTGGGCAACCGGCACTGGACCTGGCGCGACCGCCGCGGCAGCGCCGCGGCCCACCGCCAGTACGTCCTCTACTTCTTCTTCAACGGCATCGGCCTGCTCATCGCCCTCGGCTGCCTGTGGGCCAACAGCGGCCTCGCCCAGGTCTGGCCCCAGTACTTCGGCTCCGACCTCGCGGTCAACCTCGCCGCGAACGTCGTCGGCGTCGGCCTGGCCACGGTCTTCCGCTTCTACGCCTACCGCACCTGGGTCTTCCCGCGCCACCCCGAACTCGTCGAAGCCTGACGCGGCAACGCGAACGACCCCGGCCTCCCGAAGGAGACCGGGGCCGCGAGCTTCCGATCAGGTGCCGTCGCCCTCGGGGCCGGCGCCCGAGCGCCGCGAGCGGTCGTCCTCGGCGAGCTGATAGAGCAGGGCCTTGGTCTTGTCGACCCTCGGCACGTCGATGAGGTTGATCTCGCCGTCGTCCGAAGCGGAGTCGATGTTCATGTCGCCGAAGCCGAAGATCCGCTCCCACACGTTCTGCGTGTACGACACGGTGTTGACGCGGGCGAGCGGGATGTGGCGGCTCTCGCGGGTCACCAGGCCGTCGCGCCACATGACGCGCTGGTCGGTGATCACGTAATGGGTCGAGCGCCAGCGGATCCACGGGATCACCGAGAGCCACACCAGCAGGGCGATGGTGAGGACGACCTCGGCGAGCACCAGCCAGATCTTCCCCTCCCACTCCATGCGGGAGGTGAAGGTGATGGCGATGGCGCCGATGCAGAGGAAGACCACGAACCACAGGACGGGTCCGACGCCTTCCTTCCAGTGCGGGCGGGTGTGCAGTTTGACCACTTCGCCGCGGGCGAGCTGATCGTCGGGATATCCCACTGCGGACCTCCAGGAGTGAGAACGGGCGGGGGCGGTGCATTTGTTCAAAAGCACAGTACAACACCGAGGCTCCGCGTCCGGCCCCCCGATTGCCGCCGCCTGGACTCCTAAGGCACCCAGCCGTTCTTGGCCGCGTGCCAGCCGAGTTGGATCCGAGTGTCCACATCGGCCAGGTCCATGAGCTCGCGGACCCGCCGCTGGACGGTGCGCAGTCCGATGCCCAGTTTGGACGCGATGGACTGGTCGGTCAGGCCCGCGATGAGCAGGCCCAGCAGGACCGCGTCGTCCTCGTCGATGCGCGCGCCGTCGGCGATGCCGGAGGTCGCGGGCACTCCCGCGGCCCACAGCTGCTCGAAGAGTGCTCCCGCGAGCTCGACTATGGACCGGTTGCCGGTCACGATGGCCTTCGGGCGGCCTTCGCCGGGCTGCTCGATCACCGCGGTCCGGTCGTCCACGACCAGCAGTTTCAGCGGCAGCCGCTTGGCGAAGCGGACCTCGTCGCCCGAGCCGAGCGCTTGGCGCACATGGTCGACGTACGGGTCGTCGAGCACGGTCCGGTCGAACAGCATCCGGTGGTGCACGCCGCGCTCCTGGAGCCCGAGGTGCAGCGCCGACTCGGGCGCGGGCAGGACCATCGGCGGCCGCACGAACGTGCGCAGGTGCTCCTCGGCCGACCCTTTGAGCTGCCGCAGCCGCGAGCGGATCGCCTCGGCGCCGGTGACGACCTCCCAGCTGCCGTGCCCGCCTCCGATGCCCCCGCCGGGCCCGGCCCGGCGGATGCCCAGGAGCTCGCGCAGCGCCTCGTACTCGCCGAGGACCTCGCCCAGCTGCGAGGCGATGCGCCCGCCCAGGACCGCGTCGGGCCCGACCGCGCGGAAGCGCGAATCGGCGACCATGGTGGCGTACCCGTCCTCGACCAGCCGCTCCAGCACGGCCTTCACCTCGGAAGCGGGCCTGCCGGACTCGGCGGCCAGGTGCGCCTCGGTGGCGTCGGACTTGGCGAGCAGCAGCCGGTACAGCGCCTCGCCGTCAGGGTCGAGACCGGTCGGCCCCTGGTGCCGGGTGAGGGGCCGCTGCGGATCCTGATGTTCGGTCAAGGCGCCACTCCTCGGTAGCGGATTCGTTCGCGGTGAATGCGGCTCAGTCCCGGGGTCGCAGGTGGACGACGTCTCCTGCGGCGACCGTCTCCACCGCGCCTGCGCCGTCGGGGGCGACTTGCAGGCGACCGTCGGCGTCGATGCCGACCGCGCGGCCCGAAAGGCTGCGGCCGTTCGGGAACGATACCGCGACATGGCGTCCCAAGGTGGCGGAGTTTCGCTGCCAGCGCTCGATCACCGAGGCCGGGCCGCGCTCGTTCCACGACTGGTACACGGCACCGACGTGGGCGAGGAACTCCGCGGCGATCACTTCGCGGTCGAGCGCGGTCGCGCCCGCGAGCAGCAGCGACGTGGCTTCGGGGACGGGCAGTTCGTCCTCGGTGAGGGACACGTTCAGGCCCGCGCCCATGACGACCGCGCCGCCTTCGGCCTGGGCGAGGATGCCGCAGACCTTGCGGCCGTCGAGGAGCACGTCGTTGGGCCATTTGAGTTTGGCGCTCAACCCGCACACGGCTTTGAGGGTCTCCTCCAGCGCCACGGCCGTGAGCAGGCTCAAGGTGCCCCAGGTCTCGCGGGGTGCGGTGGGGCGCAGCAGGAACGACATGGTCAAGCCTGCGCGGGCCGGGCTGGTCCAGCGGCGGTCCAGGCGCCCTCGGCCGCTCGACTGCTCTTCGGCGATGAGGACGCGGCCCTCTTCGGCGCCGTGCCGGGCGGCCTCGGCGAGGTCCGCGTTCGTGGATCCAGTGACCCCGACCACATTGACCTCGGTCCAGAAGTCGGACTTCTCCGACAACAGCGACCAGAGGGCATGGCGGTCCAGTGGCTTTCTCGTCGGTGTGCTCACGCACATAGCGTAGCCACAGGTCGGGCCGATACGATCCGAAGCGTGACCGACATCGACTTCCACACGACCGCCGGGCGGCTCACCGACCTGGCCGAGCGCCTCTCAGAAGCGGCGACCGGGAACCCCCGGGCGATCGAGAAGCAGCACGAGAAGGGCAAGCGCACCGCCCGCGAGCGGCTCGAAGAGCTCCTCGACGAGGGGTCGTTCGTCGAACTCGACGCTTTGACGCGGCACCGATCCACCAACTTCGGGATGGAGGCCAACCGGCCCTACGGCGACGGCGTCGTGACCGGCTACGGCACCATCGAAGGCCGCGAGGTGTGCGTGTTCGCCCAGGACTTCACCGTCCTCGGCGGCTCGCTCGGGCAGGTCTCGGGTGAGAAGATCACCAAGATCCAGGACCTGGCGCTGCGCACCGGCCGCCCCATCATCGGCATCTCCGACTCCGGCGGCGCCCGCATCCAGGAGGGTGTGGCCTCCCTGGGCGGCTACTCCGACATCTTCTTCCGCAACGTGCGCGCCTCCGGGGTCATCCCGCAGATCTCGCTGATCATGGGCCCGTGCGCGGGCGGCGCGGTGTACTCGCCGGCGATCACCGACTTCACGGTGATGGTCGACCAGACCAGCCACATGTTCATCACCGGGCCCGACGTGGTCCGGGCCGTGACCGGCGAGGACGTCGGCATGGAGGAGCTGGGCGGGGCCCGCACTCACAACGCGGTCGCCGGGAACGCGCACTACCTGGCCTCGGACGAGTCCGACGCGCTGGAGTACGTCAAGCACCTGCTCTCCTATCTGCCCTCGAACAACCTCGACGAGCCGCCGGCGTTCGAGTCCAAGGACTTCGACCTCGACATCACCGCCGACGACCTGGCGCTGGACACCGTCATCCCCGATTCGGCGAACCAGCCGTACGACATGCACAAGGTCCTCGAATCGGTGCTCGACGACGGCGAGTTCCTGGAGACCCAGCCGCTGTTCGCGAAGAACATCATCACCGGGTTCGGGCGCCTCGACGGCAAGCCCGTGGGCGTCGTCGCCAACCAGCCCATGCACTTCGCCGGCTGCCTCGACATCGACGCCTCGGAGAAGGCCGCACGGTTCATCCGGTTCTGCGACGCGTTCAACATCCCGATCATCTCCTTTGTGGACGTCCCCGGGTTCCTCCCGGGCACCTCGCAGGAGCACGACGGGATCATCCGCCGCGGCGCGAAGCTGATCTACGCGTACGCCGAGGCCACGGTGCCGAAGCTGACGGTCGTGACGCGCAAGGACTACGGCGGCGCGTACTGCGTCATGGGCTCCAAGGGCGTGGGCGCGGACCTGAACCTGGCGTGGCCGACCGCCGAGATCGCGGTCATGGGCTCGCAGGGCGCGGTCAACATCCTCTACCGCCGCGAGCTGGCGAAGGCCGACGACGAGCAGGCCAAGCGAGCCGAGCTCATGTCCGAGTACGAGCAGAAGCTCAACAACCCGTACACGGCGGCCGAGCTCGGCTACATCGACGCGGTCATCCAACCGCGCGAGACCCGCGCGATGCTGGTGCGCGGTCTGCGCATGAACGCCTCGAAGCGCGACGAACTCCCCGCCAAGAAGCACGGCAACATCCCGCTCTAAGAATTAACGAAGGGCGGCGGACGCAGAAGCGCCCGCCGCCCTTCGCCGTACGCGATCCGTTCTCATGCCGGATCTCCCGCCTCGTCGGAAGCGCTCTCTCACCCGATCCGGTGAGGGTGGCGCGCGTCCGGTTCGGGCCCGCCCGCGTTTACCGGGCGAAACCCGGTTGCCACGCGGAGCGGCGTGCACCACTCCCCTCCGGGGAGTGCGATCCGGGTACCGTCTTAGAGAGCTGGGGGAAGCGGGACGAATCGTCCCGCCGGATGTTGGGAGTGGGCAGATGACACCAATCGGAGGAATGCTTCCAGGACTGCCTTCCCGGCGGTACGCGATCCTGATCGACGTCGGCTACCTCTACGCGGCCGCCGCCGAGCTCCTGCTCGAAGCCACCTCCCGGCGCGACTACCGCGTGGACGCCGAGAAGCTCATCAAATCGCTCATCGAACGCGCGGCACACCGCCTCTCCGACGGCGAACTCCTCCGCCTCTACTGGTTCGACGCGGCCCGCGACCGCGTGCCCACCGTCGACCAGCGCGTCATCGCCAACATGGAATACGTCAAGGTCCGCCTCGGGAACCTCAACTCGCGCGGCCAGCAGAAGGGCGTCGACGCGCAGATCCGCTCCGACCTCGAACTCCTGGCCCGCCACCGCGCCATCCACGAGGCGATCCTCCTCGCCGGCGACGAGGACATGGTCCCGGCCGTCGAGGTCGCCCAGGCCTACGGCGTGCGCGTCCACCTCTGGGGCGTCGAACCCCCCTACGGCACCAACCAGGCCGAGCGCCTGGTGTGGGAGTCCGACACGGTCGAGACCATCGAGTCCGAGGACCTGCGCGCCTACTTCACCAAGAACGGCACCGCCGCCGCGGCCACGTTCAACATGGTCGGCGCCCCGATGGCCCAGCCCGAACCGCGCGTGCCCAGCCCGGCCGCCGTCTTCGGCCAGCGCCAGTCCGTGGCGGTGACCATGAACGCGGCCGACGCCCTCGCGCAGGCCGAGTCGGCCCGCCCGAAGTTCGTGCGCACGACCCAGACCGGTGAGAAGCTCGACCCCGAGACCGTGCGCTCGGTCGGGGAGTACGTTGGCCACAAGTGGCTCTTGACCCGCGGCGCGGACAATATCGCCGACCTGTTGCCGGGCCCGCAGCTGCCCACCGTCATCGACAAGGAGCTGCTGGTGGAAGCCGAGAAGGAACTCGGTTACTCTCTACGCGACCACCCCGAAGCGCGGATCTGGGTCCGCGACGGGTTCTGGGAGCGGGTGCACCGCGAATTCGACTTCGACGAGGAGTAGCGCGATGGAGCTCAAGGTCCTGCGGGGCAACCCGAGCGACGAGGAACTGGCCGCCCTGGTCGGCCTGATCACGGCGCTGCCGCGAGCCGAGGAGGAGACCGAGGTCCCCGGACGCCGAGCCGCCTGGTCGAACCCGGGCCTGCGCCTGCGGGTCCGCCGGTCCTGGCGCGAGGCCGCCGTCCCGGCCCGCCGGGGGACCGACCGTTGACCCGGCCGTTCGTGCTGGCCTCGCAGTCGCCCGCGCGTCGGGAGCTGCTCAAGGCCGCCGGGATCGAGCCGCAGGTCATCGTCTCGGGCGTGGACGAGAGCCGCGTCATGGGCGAGGACCCGGCCGAGCTGGCGAACGCGCTGGCCGAGATGAAGGCCGAGGCGGTCCTGAATCTGGTCAGCCCGGAGTCGCTCGTACTCGGCTGCGATTCGGTGCTGCACTTCGGGCGCGAGATCCTCGGCAAGCCCGAGGGCCCCGAGGAGGCCACCTCGCGATGGAAGCGCATGCGGGGCAACTCCGGCACCCTGTGGACCGGGCACTGCCTGATCGACCCGGCCGCGGATCGGCGGGTCGTGCGCGCCTCGGGGACCGTGGTGCACTTCGCCGAGGTCGCCGACGAGGAGATCGCCGCGTATGTGGCAACCGGTGAGCCGCTGCACGTGGCCGGCTCGTTCACGCTCGACGGCTACGGTTCGGCGTTCATCGACAGGATCGAAGGCGACCCCGGCACGGTGATCGGCCTGTCGATGCCGTTGCTGCGGAACATGCTCGGCGAGCTGGAGATCCCGCTCCACGGCCTTTGGAGTTAGCCTCGGCGACGCTCGCGAGCCGTCGCCGAGCGCAGCGAACGGGCTCCGATACCGCCCGGAGTTCGCACACCGCTCAGCTCAGCAGGTCCTCGATGACCTGGTAGCCCCTTTCGCGCGCGTGCTGCAACGCGGTGCGGCCGTTCCGATCGGCGATGCCCGCGTCGGCTCCCGCGCCGAGCAGCTCCGCGACGATCTCCTGGTGCGGTTCGTCGCCGTCGCCGAGGGCCACGGCTTCGAGGAGCGCGGTCCAGCCGTTGAAGTTGACGCGGTCGATCTCGGTCGCGATGTCGGTGGCCGCCAGGACTTCCCGCACGTAGTCGACGTGGCCGCGTTCGGCGGCCGGGTGCAGTGGGCTGCCGCCGCGCCGGTTGGGGATCGCGAGGTCGGGCCCGGTCGGGAGCAGGACGCGCATCATCGCGACCGAACCGGTCACGCCGCACGTGACCCACGGCGTGTCGCCGAGGTCGTCGGGCGCGTCCGGGTCGGCGTTCGCGTCCACCAGCGCCCGGGCGACCTCGACGCGGTCACCCAACGCCGCCAGCATGAGCGGGCTCCGGCCCTCGTCGTCGCGAGCCTCGACGTCCGCACCCTGGGCCAGCAGCGTCGCAACCGCTGCGGCCTCCCCGGCCTCGGCCGCCGCCAGCAGCTCCGCGTCGAATGCCCCGGGGCGAACCCCGCCGGGCCTGGCCTGGTCCCCCTGCGGCCTCGACTCGCGCGGCCGGGGGACCGGAGCGCAGGCGGCGAGCAGGCCGAGGCCCGCGCTGAGCGCCGCCCGGCGCCCGATCCCCTTGCGCGCGTGCATTACCGGTCGGCGTTCTCGAGCGCGGCGAGTCCGGCGAGGGCGATCTCCTCGTCGATGTCGCCCGACGGGGCCCCGCCGACGCCGATGCCCGCGATGGGCGCGCCGTCGAAGGTCACCGGGACGCCGCCCGCGAGGAACAGGGTTCCGGGGATGTCGGCGATGCTCGGCGCGTCACCGGTCGCGCCCTCGGTCAGCGCGCTGGTCGGCTGGCCCCACGAGGCGGCCGTGTACGCCTTCCGCTCGGCCGAGTCGGGGCTCTGCGGGCCCGCGCCGTCGCCCTTGACCATCGCGATGGTGTTCCCGTTGCGGTCCACGATCGCCACGGTGACGCGCTGGTCGAGTTCGGCGGCCTTGTCCTGCGCGGCGTCGAGCATCGCGAGCGCGGCCTCGTGGGTGAGCGCGTTCGCGGTGCGCACGCCCTCCTCCTGGACGTCGGCGACCGCGATCGTCTCGACCGGCGCGGCCTCGGCGGTGGTCCCGGGGGCGGCGTAGGCGCTCAGGCCCACGATCCCGCCGACGACGGCGAGGCCGGTGACCGCGCCGATGGCGAGGCGCTTGCGGAAGGTCTGGGGCATGGCGTTCATTGCTGACTCCTTGAAATCTCGGGTCCGGCGCTCCGGCCGGTGTGCCCTCAATGCTCCCGAGCGGCGGACCCGCCCGCATCGAGCCGAAGACGGGTCTTGCCGCGCCGGGCGATGGACCCCGCTTCTCCACCTTTCGATTGATGCGCCCAGCGTGCGGGGCGGGCACGCTCGAAGCGCACGCCCGCGCCACGAACCCTATAGGATATATCCTATATGATATAGGATTTCTGAGGCGGGAGTGCGGGCACCACCCGGGCCATAGGCTGGCCGGCACACGAGGAGGCGACGGTGGGGGAGCGGTCCTGGCTCAACGGGGCGATGCACGCGGGGTTCTTCCTGCTGCTCGCCGCCTCGGCCGCGCGCGTGGCCGCCCGGCACGAGCTCACCGACCGTCTCACCGTCGCGGCCCTGACCGTGGCCGCGATCCTCGCCGCGCTCTATGCCGCAGGGCTGGCCTTGTGGCGCACCCTCGGGACCGCCCGCCCGATCTGGCTCGGCCTGGTCCTCGGCGTCTACGTCGCGCTCGTGCTCCTGGCGCCCTCGTTCGCGTGGTGCGCCGTGCCGCTGTACTTCCTGTGCCTCAGGCTCCTCCCGGCCAAAGCGACCGTGGCCGCCGCCGCGGTCCTGACCGCCGCCGTCATCGCCGGGCAGCTGCGCATCGCCGACGTGTTCGAACCGAGCCTCGTGCTCGCCCCGATCGGCATCGCCGCCATGATCACCGCCGTGTTCTGGGTCCTCCAGCACGAGATCCGCGAACGCCAAGGCCTCATCGACGACCTCGTCGCCGCTCAAGACACCCTCGCGGCCTCGCAGCTGCGGGCCGGGGCCCTCGAAGAGCGCGAACGCCTCGCCCGCGAAATCCACGACACCCTCGCCCAAGGCCTCTCCAGCATCGCCCTGCTCCTCCAAGCCGCCGACCGCTCCTGGGGCTCGGACCGCTCGCGCGCCCTCGCCGCGCAGGCCGCCGCGGTCGCCGACGAGAACCTCGCCGAGGCCCGCCGCTTCGTCGCCGACCTCAGCCCCGCCCGCCTCGAAGGCCGCACCCTCGCCGAAGCGCTGCGCGAACTGTGCGCCGACACCGAGCGCCGCGCGGGCCTGCCCACCCGCCTGGCCGTCGAAGGCGCGCCCGCCGACACCGGCGACGCCGCCGCGGCCGCACTCCTGCGCGTCGCCCAAGGGGCCCTCGCCAACACCGTCGAGCACGCCGGAGCGACCGGAGCGGTGCTCACCCTCTCCTACCTCGGCGACGCCGTGACCCTCGACGTCCACGACGACGGCCGCGGCTTCGACCTCGCCCGAGTCGCCCCCGGCCGCGGGTTCGGCCTCCCCGGCCTTCGCGAACGCCTCGCCCGCGTCGGCGGCGACCTCACCGTCGAATCCCGCCCCGGCGAAGGCACCACCGTCGCCGCCACCGTCCCGCTCACCACCGAGGAGTCCTGATGCGACCTGCCCGCACGGCGCTGCTCGACGGCGAGGCCCACTGGGACCCGTCGTCCCCAGCGGCCGGGATTCCCGGCCCGGTACGCCCACCCGCCCGAGATGAACCGACCGATCCGATCAACGAGGAGTCCTGATGCGGCTGTACCTGGTCGACGACCACCCCGTGGTCCGCGCGGGCCTCGCCGCGCTCGTCGACGGCGAAGCCGACATGGAGGTCGTGGGCGAGGCCGACAACGCCGACGCCGCCGTGCGCGGCGCCCGCGAGACCGCACCCGACGTGGTCCTCATGGACCTCCAGCTCGGCGACGGCCCCGGCGGCCTCGAAGCCACCGCCGCGCTCCTGGCCCTCCCCGACCCGCCGCGCGTCCTGGTGCTCACCACCTACGAGTCCGACGCCGACGTGCGCCGCGCCGTCGAAGCCGGAGCCACCGGCTACCTCCTCAAAGCCTGCCCGCCCGAAGAGCTGTTCGCCGCGATCCGCGCCGCCGCCCGCGGCGAGAGCGCCCTCTCCCCGAAGGTCGCCGCCCGCGTCATGGACCAGGTCCGCTCGGGCCGCCCCGCCCTCACCGCCCGCGAGTCCGAGATCCTCTCACTGCTCGCAGAAGGCCTGGGCAACAAGCAGATCGCGCAGCGCCTCTACGTTACCGAGGCCACCGTCAAGACCCACCTCGTGCACATCTTCGCCAAACTCGGCGTCGACAACCGCACCGCCGCCGTCGCCACCGCCGTGCAGCAAGGCCTCATCAGGCACTGACACGGCGCCTGCGCGTCCGCGTCGCCTCCCGCGCGTCCACCGCCTCCACCTGCCAGCGCCGTGCTGCCTCCACCGTGGGCCCCCGCCCGTCCTCGATGTGCGCCAACGTGATCGCCGCGGCCCGGTCCCCGTCGCCCGCCTCCAGCGCCTCCAGCAGCTCGGCGTGCTCCCGGCGCTGGCGCACCGGGTCGCGCTCGCCCTTGAACGAGGTGAGGTGGAACAGCCAGCGCATCCGCGCTTCGAGCGGTTCCATGATCTGCCCCAGTAGCGGGTTCGCGGCGGCGGCCACGAGCTCGCGGTGGAACGCGGCGTTCGCGTCCACCAGCGCCTCGGGGTCGTCGACCGGTCGCACCAGCTCGCGGAGGCGTTGCAGCGCTTCGGGTCCGGCGTGGTGCGCCGCGAGGCGCGCGGCGAGCGGCTCGAGCCCGGCGCGCACGTCGAACAGGTCCTCGATGTCCTTCGGGGTCGGCACCGTGACGATCGAGCCCTGGCCCGCAACGGTCGTGACCAGGCCGTCGGCTGCCAGGCGCTGCAACGCTTCGCGCAGCGGAATCCGGGACACCCCGAACTCGGCGGCGAGGTCGCGTTCGATCAAGCGGTGGCCCGGGCGGGCCTCGGCGGTGACGATGCGCTCGCGAAGTGCCTGGTAGACCTGTTCGGCTCGGGTCATGACCTGTCTCTCTCCCCGGCCGGTGGCCGGACTCGCGGTCAAAGGTATACCGTCACGGTTAATGGTATACCGCTATGTGTGAGGCGAAAGGATCGAACCATGACCCACCTGCTGCTGAAGGATGCCCGGCTCTGGGGCCGTGAGGGCCGCACCGACCTGCGGATCGAGGACGGCCGGATCGCCGCGGTCGGCGAAGGGCTCGAAACCGAAGGCGCCCAGGTCGAGGACCTCGAAGGCGCCGTCGTCATCCCGGGCCTGGTCGACTCCCACGCCCACGTCGACAAGACCCTCTGGGGCGGCCCGTGGGTCCCGCGCACCGCCGGGCCCGGACTGGCCGCCGCGATCGCCTACGGCGCCGAGCGCCGCGCCGAGTTCGGGGTCCCCAACCCCGACTTCATCACCGCGCTCTTGACCAACATGGTCGTCTCCGGCACCACCCACGCCCGTTCGCACGTCGACGTCGACCCGGGCATCGGCATCGGCGCGGTCCACGCCGTGCGCGAGGCCGCCGCGCGCCTGGACGGGCGCATCGAGGTCGAACTGGTGGCCTTCCCCCAGACCGGCATCCTCGTCAGCCCCGGCACCGCCGACCTCATGGAGGAGGCCCTCAAGGCGGGCGTCAAGTCCGTGGGCGGCATCGACCCGGCCGGATTCGACGGCGACGCCGAGACCCACCTCGACCTGGTGTTCGCCCTGGCCGAGAAGTACGGCGCCGAGATCGACATCCACCTCCACGACGGCGGCGACCTCGGTATCTCCGAGTTCGACCTCATCATCGAGCGCACCCGCGCGCTCGGCTACGCCGGGAAGGTCACCATCAGCCACGCGTTCGCGTTGTGCGACGCCGACGACGCCACCCGCGCGCGCCTCATCGCCGACCTCGCCGAACTGCGGATCGGCCTGACCTCGGTGGCCCCCAGGCAGATCCTGCCGCTGCGCGAGCTCGACGCCGCCGGCGTCACGATGGGCATCGGCAACGACGGCGTACGGGACCTGTGGAGCCCCTACGGCACCGGCGACATGCTCCAGCGCACCCAGTGGTTCGCCCGCAACGCCGGCTTCAGCAAGGACGCCGACATCGAGCTGGCCCTCGAAGCGGCCACGTTCGGCGGCGCGCGCCTGCTCGGCCTCGAAGGCTACGGCCTGGCCGCGGGCGACAACGCCGACCTGGTGGCCCTGGTCGGACGCAACCCGTCAGAGGCCGTCCTCGAACACCACAAGCGCAAGCTCGTGGTCAAGAACGGCCGCGTCGTCGCCCGCGACGGCGCTCTGGTCTAACGCCACTTGATGCCGCAGCCCGTGGACGGGTAGTGCGGCTCAGGGACCGGCTCGCCCGCGCGGACCCGCTCGATCGCGTTCGCGAGGTACTCCCCGGTGACGGGCACGCCGTTGCCGGGGGTCGAGCCGTCGAACGCGCCGCGGTAGGCCAGGCGGCGGTCGGGCCCGTACAGGAAGAAGTCGGGGGTGCAGACCGCGTTGTAGGCGCGGGCGGTCTCCTGCGACTCGTCCACCAGGTACGGGAACGTCCAGTGCGCCCGCGCGGCCTGGTCGGCCAGGCCCGCGGGGGCGTCGTCGGGATAGTTCTCGGCGTCGTTGGCCGAGATCGCGGCCACGTCCAGATCGGCCTGCCCGGTGGTGAAGGACCCGAAGGTCTGCTCGATGTGGCGCACATAGGGGCAGTGGTTGCACACGAACGCCACCAGCAGCGCCGGGGCCTTGAAATCGGCCAGCGAGTACGTGGTGCCTTCGAGGTCGGGGAGCGAGAAGTCCGGCGCGGGCGTGCCGAGCGGAACCATGTTCGAGTTGAGAGCCAAGGGAATCGCACTCCTGGAATAGACGACGCCTTCATCGTAGGGAGCGCGGCGCCCGATTCCAAGCCCCGGAAGAGCGGCGGGGCCACGCCAGGTCAGGGGCCGAGACGGCCTTTCTCTCGCTCAGCGGCGGCCGACCCGGTCGAGCCACTCATCCAAGAACACCTTGGTCTCCGCGACCGGCCACAGCCTCGACGACCTGCCGCTCGCGGTGCTTATCGGTTCAGGGAACCCTGCCTTGGTGACGATGGACTGCATCACCTGGGAGAGCGACCGACCGGTATAGCGGGCGATGTCGGTCGCGGTCATCCACGATGACGGCAGACCGGGCATGTGGTCTTCCACGTACGAAATCGTCCTGACCCGGAGTTCCCCGAGTTCGAGTTGCTTCGGCATGCCTTCCGCGCCATACCGAAACTCGACCAGTTCCACGGCCGCCTCGACCGCCGCGGCGGCAGCCGATGCATGGTCGTCGGCCTCCACCTCCGACCGGACTCGCAGTTCGCCGTCCTGCGTCCAGACCCGGCCCGGCTCGCCACTGCCCGAGGGTACGTTCGGAATCGCGACGCTCGAGGTGAAAACCGCGTCGATCAGATACTCCATGAGGCTGCTCCTCCCCAATCCAACGTGTGACGGGCGCTCCCGCGCCGAATCGGCGCGGGAGCGGCGGCACATGCCTAAGCGAGATAACGTAGGTAGATCTTCTTCATCTGTACTACGTCAATCGGAGTCGTGTAGTACTCCGTCTCGCCTGAGTCGCGGTCGGTGATCATCCACCGGTCTGCACTGGTAGCTAGCCGGTGCCCGGCGATCTCGATCGCGACTGCGAGGTCCTCGCGATAGACCTCTTCATCTGACATGTGTCACCTCCCTTCATTGGGAGGCGCTTCGGCCCGTCGCCGAAGCTTATTAATAATAACATGAATCTGCGCTGTCGTGAGTTCGGAGAGTGCCGTTCGTCGGATCTTTGCACCGCCGTCATGGGGCGGCGGGGCACCGGGCCAGGTAGCCGGAGCCCCGCCGCGGGCCGCCGGCCTACCCCACTTCGGCCGGCGGCCTCCTGGTGATGGCGGCAAAGTCTCTCGTCGAGCAGGCTTGGTCTTCGCCGCCCCGCCACCAGGTGCGTTGGAAACAGTGTAGAACCACCCAATCGACTTGCGAAGTCAAAAACCCGACAAGTGCAGACATTGCCATTAGCGCATGAAAGTGGACGGACGATTCGAGCCGCCTGCCCTAATCGATTCCTTTGAGGACTAGCAGTCCTCGGGTTCGGGCCGTTGCCGTTCTCTCGCTTTGAAAGTGCGCCCCGACATCTCGACCTGCGCGATCCGCCGCAGCGCCGAGAACAGCGCGTCCTGCGGGCCTATCGGGCCGTGCGCGCCCGCGACTTCGCTCAGCACGAGCGGTGGATGCTGCGCAACATGGCCGCCACCTTCGCGGCCGTCACGTTGCGGATCTACCTCGGACTGTTCATCGCCGTCCAGGTCCCGTTCCTCGACTCGGTCTACGGCGGCGACTTCCAGGCGCTGTTCGACGTCGCCTACGTCGCCTCGATCGTGGGATCGGTGGTGCTCAACCTGCTGTTCATGGAACTGTGGCTGCGCCGCAAGCGGCCTCAGGCGGTCCTGGCGGCCTGAGGGTGTGTCGCGGCCGCGTCCGGCCCGCGATCGGCGGACGGTGTTCGTCTCGGCGCGCTAGGCTGGTGCGTTCTCGAATTCGAGCGAGGAGCGCAGTGTCCCAGGAACCAGGCCCCGCCGACGCCCCCCAGGACGTCGACACGACCCACGCCGTGCCCGAACCCGATCCGGCCAACACCCCCGAGCAGGAGATGGCGATCGAGCAGGAGTTCGTCGACCGCGTCTACGACCGGGTCGACATCCTCCGCGCCGACGCCGTGGGCGACCGCGACGCCGGGTACGCGCACCTGGCCGCGACCGTGCCGGGCGCGCAGTACGAGAGGGACGTGTTCGTCTACCGCGCGGCCCGCCGCATCGCCGACCTCGACTCCCAGCACGAGGGCCTGGTCTTCGGGCGGCTCGACTTCGACGACGGCAAGGTCCGCCACATCGGACGCCTCGGGGTCCGCGACGACGAGTACCGCACGCTCCTGGTCGACTGGCGCGCTCCGGCCGCGGCCCCGTTCTACCGGGCCACGGCCGTCGACCGCCAGGAGGTCGCGCGCAGGCGCGTCATCCGCTCGTTCGGCCGTTCGGTCGAGGAGATCAGCGACGACCTGCTCAACGAGGACGCCGCCGAGCGCCTGCCCGTGATCGGCGACGGCGCCCTCATGGCCGCGTTGGGCCGCAAGCGGACCGGGCGCATGAGAGACATCGTGGCCACGATCCAGGCCGAGCAGGACGCGGCGATCCGCGCGCCCGGCCGCGGCGCGACCGTCATCACCGGCGGCCCCGGCACCGGCAAGACCGTGGTGGCCCTCCACCGTGCCGCCTACCTGCTCTACCAGGACCGCAACCGCTACGAGGCCGCGGGCATCCTGGTCGTCGGGCCCTCGGCGGTGTTCATGAAGTACATCGGGCGGGTCCTGCCCAGCCTCGGCGAGGAGACCGCCGCGCTGTACTCCCTCGGCGAGCTGTACGCCGGGGTCGAGGCCGCGCGCCAGGACCGGCCCGACGTGGCCGCCGTCAAGGGCGGCACCGTGATGCTCCCGATCCTGCGCCGCCTGGCCCGACAGACCCCGCCCGGGGCACCGGACGAGCTGCGGATCGTCTACCGCGGCGACGTGTTCCGCCTCGACGCCGCCGAGCTCGCCGCCGCGCGCGCCCGCGTCTTCGAGAAGGAGCCGCGCCCCAACCTCGCTAAGACCGAGGCCGGCCGCGCGCTGCTGGTCGCCTTGTGGCGCAAGATCAAACCGGTACTGCCCGACGCCGAACCGGCGAAGTTCTCGCGCGACGTGGGTTCGCGCGGGGAGTTCCTCACCTTCCTCGACCACTGGTGGCCCGACCTCGACCCGGCCGAGGTCCTCGGTTGGGCCGGGGACGCGCGCCGCCTCGCGTCCGCCGGGGAAGGCCACCTCAAGCACGACATGATCGAGAAGGTCGCCGCTTCATTGCGCGAGACCGACTTCTCGATCCCGGACGTGGCGCTGCTGGACGAGCTCCGGCTGCTCCTGGGCGTCAAGCGCCAGCCGAGGGGGCGGGACCGCATCCGCTCCTGGGACGGCATCCAGGAGGTCTCGACCACTCAGGACCGCTACTACGACCGGCCCGAACGCCAGGCGCGGGACGCGTTCTACGAGGACTACGCGCACGTGATCGTGGACGAGGCCCAGGACCTCTCGCCGATGCAGTGGCGCATGCTCGGCCGTCGCGGGCGCGCCGCGGGCTGGACGATCGTCGGTGACGAGGCCCAGTCGAGCTGGCCGCGCCCCAAGGAGAGCGCCGACGCCCGCCGCCGCGCCGTCCCCTCGGGCCGGGTCCACGAGTTCCACCTGACCAAGAACTACCGCAACTCCAAAGAGGTCTTCGACTACGCCGCCGCTTGGGCCACCCCGCGCCTGCGCTCGATCGACCTCCCCGAAGCGGTGCGCGAGACCGACGTCCCGGTCGAAGAGGCCACGGTCGCCGCCGACACGCTCCTACCCGAACTCGCCGGAGCCGTCGCCCAAGCCCTCGAACGCGTCGAAGGCACGGTCGGCATCATCGCCCCCTACCACCGCCACACCGAACTCGCCCAGATCATCCACGACGACCGCGTGACCCTGGTGGGCCCCTTGGAGTCCAAAGGCCTCGAATGGGACGCGGTCATCGCCGTCGACCTCGAATCCGTGGCCCGCTCGCACGGCCCCGGCGTCGCCTACGTGGTCCTGACGAGAGCGACGCAGCGCCTGAAGCGAATCGACATCGCCTGACGCCTGAGCCGGAAGCGACGCGACCGGCTCAGGCAACGCCTCGGACCCGGCGGCCCGACCTCAGCCCCGCCGGGCCGGCAGCACGAACGCGGCCATGACGAGCGCGCAGGCGAGGAGGGCGGCGAGGTTGAGGAGCGAGGTCAAGGGGTGGCTCCCGGGTCAGTCGTCGAGGGCGTCTTCGACCGTCTCGTCCAAAGGGCGCCGTCCCAGGCGCTTCACCAAGAGCACCAGGAGGATCGCGGCCAGGATTCCGGGGACCATGTGGACTGCCAGGACGCCGATGAGGCTGGGGCCGCCCCAGTCGTCGCGGTAGCTCGCCGGGTCGCCGAAGTCGATCACGAAGGGCTCGACCAGGGCCCGCACGATGAAGTAGCCGCCCACGATGAAGGCGAGCACGGTCAGGACGCGTTTCATGCCCTGACCTTAAGCGGTCCGAGCAATCGAACGGTGCCCACGGTGAGCAGCAGCTGCGCGGCCGCGTACGTCGACATCACCGCGAAATGCGAACCGGGGAAGTCGTAACCGGCCACGCCCATCCCGAGGATCAGGTCCGAGACCACGAACAGGAGCCCGCCGATCCCCACGACTCGCCCTAGCCCGCTGGCGACCGCGCCCATCGTGACCAGGAGCAGGCTGTACACCGCCACTGGTGCCGCCAGAGCGCCCAGGCCCGGCCACAGGATGATGTTCGCGCCCAACCAGAACGCCAGGTAACACGCCGGGACGGCCCAGCGCCGCCGCAGTTCCGCCAGCGCCCCGAGCTTGGCGAACACACCGGTGTACACGACCTGCATGACCCCGAACAGGGCCATCCCGGTGAGGAACGCGGGCGTGCCCTCGACCAGCAGCGCGATGTCGGCCGCGCACGCGAACAGCAGCCCGACGCCGAACCACCGGGCCTGCTTCAGACCGGGGGAGACCGAGACGACCAGGTAGCCCAGGAGCGCGATCGTCAACGCGGGCTTGGTGACCCAGCGGGCCTCGTCGACGCCTGCGGCGATCGCCGCGAGGTCGCCGAGGATCGCGACGAGGAACGCCCAGAGCCACACGCGGGCCGGGACCCGGACGAGCACGGAGCGGATGAGCAGGAGGGGAGGGTTCATGGGTGAGGGAGCGTAGCAGAGCCCGCGTCAGCTCAGGTGGTCGATGTTGATCGTGTCGCCCTGGATGACCTGCTTGGGAGCGCCGCCGTGGAAGTTGTTCTGGAACTTCACGTGCTGCCCGGCCTGGTTCACCTGGGTGATCTCGATGGTGCGTCCCGCGAGCTCGCCGAGCTGCCGGTGGAACTCGGGATCGGCGGCGCACGCCGCCTCGATCTCGGCCGCGAGCGTCTCGACCGGCACCCGCCCGGTCTCGGCCCGCAGCATCGCGAGCTCCTTTTCGGGGTCCTTGGCGAACCGGTCCTTCACGAACCGCCCGGCCGCGACCACGCCCTTGGCGGCCTCACCGGCGAGCGTTCCAGCTGCGGCTGTGGCGATCGAGAGCAACAACGGGTCCATGTGTCCTCCTTCGGAGCTGCAACCCAGAGTAGACCGCGCAGTCCCGCGACGCGACCACCGTCCCCGCCGCGGGACGCGCGGAAGGGCGACATGTGCGAAGATCGGGCGATGTCCTTCCCAGCCCGGCCCCGGGAGCGCCGATGAGCGACGGCGTGGTGTCCAGCAACGTCGTCCACGGCAACCTCGTCCAGGGCACGACGGTCAACATCCAACAGCAGACCCCGATTCCCCGCGACCTGTGGGGCGAGCCGCGCCATTGGACCAACCACGCCGAGCGCCTCGACTTCGCGGCGGCGTGGATGGCCGAACCGAACCCCGCGCCGCTGGTCGTCAAGGGCCCCAAGCACGCCGGGAAGAGCACCTTCGCGGGCGTGGCTGCCTGCCGCAACCGCGTGCGTTTCCCGCACGGCGTGCTGCACCTGCTGCCGCGCAGGCACGGCGTGGTCGGCGAGATCACCGCCGCGCTCGACCGGCTCGGCGTCAGCCGCGTCAGCGACGCGCCCGGCGCGTCCGAACAGCACTACCGCTCGCTGCTCGCGGAACTGCGGCTGCTCGTGGTCATCGACGAGCCGCGCAACAAAGGCGAAGTGGAACGGCTCTGTCCAGAAGAATCCCAGGCGAGGTGCATCGTGCTCACCTCCACCGGCCTCGAACTGGACGACGAAGTGGAACTCGAACTCCCGCCGCTCGACGCCGCCCACGCGCTCGAACTGCTCGAACGCTCCAAAAAGCTTCCGGCGGAAGTGAACCAGGCGCTCGTCGCGGCCTTCGGCGGCTTCCCCGGGAAGCTCCGCCGCGCCGGAGGCATCGTCAGATCCGGCGCCCTCAGCGTCGAAAGACTCGTCGAGCTCACGGCCGCGCACGCCGACGAGCGCCTGTTCCTCGAAGCCTTCGACTCGATCAGCAGCGGCGCCAAGCGCCTCTACCGAGCGCTCTGCACCCTCCCCGACCCGGGCGTCGATGAGTCGCTGCTGCACTGGCTCCGGCGCAACGCCCCCGAAGGCGAGGACCCGGTCGCCGAACTCCAAGCGCACGAACTGCTCTACGAACTCAAGCCCGGGATCTGGGGCGTCCAGTACCGACCCGAAGGCACCGACATCGGAGGCCCGAATGACTGACGAGGAACACCAGATCCTCCAATGGCACCTGCGCACCGCGCAGAACGCCGACCACAAGGCCATGGGCCAGCGGTACCGGGTCTGCCCCGAGCCGATCCCCGGCGTCGACGGCCTCGAGTTCGCGACCAAGGTCGAAGCGCGCCTGTGGCTCGCGTCCAATCGCCGCAACCTGGTGCACCTCGTCGAGACCGCCTCGGCCCGCGGCCGGCACTTCGAGACCTGGGCCCTCGCCGAAGCGCTGTGGGCCTACTTCACCTCCAACGGGAACTACGACGACGCCGAACGCTGCTACCGCCTCGCGGCCCAGGCCGCCGTCAAGGACCGCAACGAGGTCGCGCGCCTGCGCATGATGCTGCTCCTCGCGCAGACCCTCAACGACGCCAGGTCCTTCGACACCGCCGCCGACGTCCTCGCGGAGATCCGCGAACTCGCCGACGCCCACCTCGACGACCCCGATCCCCAGGTCGCCGACCAGATGCTCGCGCTCGCCGGGACCGGCCTCGAATTCACCGGCCGCCTCGCGCTCAAACGCGAACGCCACGACGAGGCGTTCACCTGGTTCGCGAAAGCACTCGACAACGCCCGCGAACAGGACCGACGCGCGCCCAACCCGCGCGTCGTGGCCCTTCAACTGTGGTTCTTGGCCAAATGCCACCGGGCCCTCGGGAGGCCCGACGAAGCGGCCGAGCATTTCGACCGCGCCGCCGACCTCCTGCGCGCCGCTGGCGACTCCCGCACCGGCGTCGAAGTCCACATCGAAGCGAGCCTGTTCGCCCTCGAACGCGGCGAACCGGACGCGACCGAACAGGTCCTCGCCGCCCTCGACAACGCGCAGGACGAAGAGCTCCCGCAGCCCGCCGCCGCAGGCTGGCTCGACCTCGCGCGTCTCAGCCCACCGCCCCGGCGAACCGAATACCTGCAACGCGCCCTGGAACTCTACGAGTCCATTCGCGACCCCGCCGTGGACGAAGTCCGCGCACTGGTCGAGGAGTCGAAGCGGAAAGGGTCCTAGACCTCCACGACCTCGACCAGCGCCTCGGCCTCCCCGAGCCGCAGCGCCACCGGGCCGGCCGCGCCCACGAGCAGCACCGCGGACGGCACCACGTCGAACAACGCACCGCCGCAACCGAACCGAAAGCGGCGTCCGTCCCGGAACACGACCACGCCCTCGTCCGCGCCGACCCGCGCGCTCACCAGCGCGCACCCCCGGTGGTCGGCGAACACCGACGACGCGAGCGCTCCGACCTCCTCCATCGACACGACCGCGTCATGGAACACCAGCACCTCCGCGTCCGCCCGAAGCGCTCGCACCAGGCACGACTGCGCCGCCACCAGATGCGCGCCCTCCGACAGGCCCTCGGCGACCGGACGCGACGCGGGCATCCTCACCCCGACCACCCGAGTCGGCCCCGCGCCTCGCTCCAAGGCGAGATCGCAATGCCAAGCCCGCAACGGACCTGAATCCCGAATCGGCAGCGGTGGTGCCAGCAGCTCCGGCTCCACTCGTTCGCCCGGCAGATCGAGCAGCTCGTAGAGCCGGGCCAGGATCAGCGCCGCCGGACCGGGCGACTCCTCGGTCCAGGCTGCGTCCAGGCTCGCCGACCGGACGGGTCCACGCCTCATCGCCGCCCGCAACTGCGCCGCCGGATCGTCCTCACGGCGCAGCCAGGCCGTCTCCCGACCGAACGCCTCCTGCGGGCTCCCCGCCGCCATCTCCTCGAACGCGAACGCCGCCAACAACACCGGCACACCCAAGTTCGCCGCGTAGAACGTCACCGAACCCGAATCCCCGACCACGCAGTCGGCCGCCACCAGCACCGCCCGCCAGCCCTCCTCGGGGGGCACCATGATCAGGCCGTTCCGCAGCGCGGGCCGCAGATACGCGAGCAGCATCCCCCCGTGATCGGCGTCGATGTTCGGATGCGGCACGTACGCCACTCTGAATTCGTCCGCGGGCAGCCGCGACAGCAGATGTTCCGGCAGCGAACGGTCCGCGGCGGTGAGCGAATACGGGCCCCAAGTGGACGAGACCACCACGAGCCGCTGATGCGGGCCGACACCCAGGGCCTCGCGGTAGACCCGGCGCATGAGCGTGCTCGTCCGCATCCGCTCCATGCACAGGTCACCGGTCACCCGCGCGCTCGCCAGCGCCTCCGGGCAGTCCGTCGCGAGCTGCCCGACCGCGGCCCGGCCCGGCATCGCCATGAGCGCCGGGACCTGACCGCCGGGTCCGAGTACCTGCTCGCGCGCGGTCCCCGCCGCACCGGACAAGCCGTCGAGGACCCGGTTGTACGTCGCGCCGTGGGGGATCAGGGCCAGCGGGGCGTCCGCCTCATAGAGCTCGGGGTCGGCGCTGGCCGAGACCACGAGGTCGGGGTGGTCGCCGATCGCGATCTTCCAGGGGGTGAGCGGGATGCCGAGCTTGAGGGCGTGCCGCTCGGCGTGCGGGCGGCGGTCGGAGTCCCCGTGGAGCGCGTACCGGAGGCGGATGCGGTGGTCGACGGCGAGCAGCGGTGCGAGATCGAAGTGGAGCCGTGCCAGCGACTGGAGGGTCCGCCCTGCGAGGAGCACCACGCGGCTAACACCCAAGG
>NZ_JBEYYO010000023.1:32392-35694 GCF_040645615.1 Glycomyces sp. NPDC046736
GGTTCCGGGTTCCGGGTTCCGGGTTCCGGGTTCCGGGTTCCGGGTTCCGGGTTCCGGGTTCCGGGTTCCGGGTTCCGGGTTCCGGGTTCCGGGTTCCGGGTTCGTGCGGCATGTTATCAGGTAAACCTTCGAATTCGCGTCAGGCGACAGCGTGTCGCGTCGACTAGATTAACTTGCGGCGAAACCCGGTGGGGTTCAAGAGGTGAGCTCAGATTCCGGCGTCCTTCGTTGCGGTGCCGGGGTTCGCGGCGTCGGCCGTGAGGTTCCACAACGTGATCGCGTGGCGGCCGTGCTCGTAGCCCAGAGCGCCGATCGAGGCGGTGGCGATCTGGAAGTCGCGGCCCTCGGCGGCCGGGTGGCCGAGCCAGCGCGCCGCCGCCACTCGCAGACTGTGGCCGTGCGCCACGAAGGCCACGTCACCGCGCGCCAGCAGCGGTTCGGCCTCGGCCAGCGCCCGGTCCAGGCGCTCGGCGACCTCGTCTGCGGTCTCGCCCTCGGGGCCCTTGCCACCGTCCGTCCACAAGCTCCAGTCTGGGTCCTCGGCTCGGATCTCCTCGCTGGTGCGGCCTTCGTAGTCCCCGTACGCCCATTCGGCCAGGTCCGCGATCACGGCCGTGACCTTCAGGCCCGCCAGGTCGGCGGTGATCAGCGCCCGCTTGCGCGGGCTCGACCAGACCGCCTCGAAGTGCCGTTCTGCGAGTAGCGGCCCGAGTGCCTTCGCCTGCCGGGCACCGTGCTCGGTGAGGTCGAGGTCGGTGATCGACGTGTGCCGACCCGAAGCCGACCAGGTCGTCTCGCCGTGGCGGATGAGCACGATCTCTCCCATGCCGCCCACGATATCGGCGCGGCCGTGCGGCCACGCCGGTTCGCTCACACGGCCCGCGCGAGGAACACGCCCATGTAATCGCGCTCGTCGCTCCAGCAGCCCACGGGCTCGAATCCGGTCGCCTGGAGCAGGTTCTCCAGCTCCCCGCGGTGGAACTTGACTGAGATCCCGGTGTGGATCTCCTCGCCCACCGAGAAACCCAGTTCGAGCGCGAGCGCCGCCACGTCGACGGTCATCGGCTTCATCGCCCGCAGGCGCATGTCGACGGTCGCGGTGTCGGCGTCCCACAGCGCGATGTGCTCGAAGTGGTCGGGCTGGAAGTCGGCGTCGAGGCGGTGGTTGAGCACGTACAGCACGTTCCGGTTGAACTCGGCCGTCACGCCCGCCGCGTCGTTGTACGCGGCCAGGATGACCTCGGGGTCCTTCACTAGGTCGGCCCCCACCAGGAACCACTCGCCCGGGCGCAGCGCCTCGCGCAGGTCGCGCAGGAACTGGCTGCGCTCCATGCCGGTGAAGTTCCCGAAGGTCCCGCCGAGGAACGCGACCATCCGGGTGCCGTGGTGGTCGGGCAGCTGCGCCAGGTGCCGGGTGAAGTCGCCGACGATTCCGCCCAGGTAGGCGTTCGGGTAGGCCGAGGCGAGGTCGAGCAGCACGTCCCGCACTTCGCTCTCGGCCACGTCGAAGGGCCAGAACGCGTCGAGCCTGCCGGTCGCGTCGAGCGCCCCGAGCACCGGCCGGATCTTCTCGGCCCGGCCCGCGCCCAGCTCGATCACCGAGACCGGGCCGGCCCCGAGGGCCCCGGCGATCTCGGCTGCCCGGTCGTGGAGGATCGCCCGCTCGCTGCGGGTCTGGTAGTACTCGGGCTGTTTCGTGAGCTCGCCGAACATGGCCGAGCCGCGACCGTCGTAGTGCAGGCGCATCGGGAGGTGGCGGGGGTGCGAGGTCAGGCCCCGCTTGGCGTCGAGCCGGAGCGCCGCGTCGAGGTCGTCATCGTCGAGGCAGATCCGCAGTTCCGGTGCAGGCACGCTTCGATCCTATGCCGTCACGCTGCGTGTTACGGGCGAGTGAACTACGGCGCTCGCCGGTTACGGGGCGCCGGGGACAGTGCAGGCCTGGGCCGCGATCTGGCTCGCGTAGCGCAGCGCGGCGGTGATCACGGTCCGGTTGCCCCAGGCCGCGAGGCGGTCGAGGCGCATCCACCCGGCCGAGGTCAGCCATCCGATGAGCCCGGAGGTGAACGCGTCGCCCGCGCCGATCGCGTCCACGAGCTGGACCTGCGGGGCGGCCATCTCGGTGACGTGGTTGCGGTGGAAGGCCACCGACCCGGCGTCGCCGAGGGTCACCACGACGAGTTCAGGTCCGGCGTCGAGCCAGGCGTGTGCGATCGCGTCCACCGGCTTGCCCGGGTAGATCTGGGCGAGGTCGCGTTCGGAGACCCGCACGAGGTTGGCGAGGCCGACGAGGCGTTCGGTGCGTTCGCGGACGCTGTCGGCGTCGCCCATCGCGCTCAGGCGCAGGTTGGGGTCGAACGAGACCGGGACGGCGCGGCGGGCGCGGTTGACCCAGTGCTCGACGGCCCGCGCGGAGGGTTCGAGGTAGGCGGCGAGGGACCCGAAGTGGATGAGGTCGACCCGGGCGGGGTCGGGTTTGGGGAGCGCGCGGCCCTCCCATACGAAGTCGGCGGTGCCGGTGGTCCAGTAGTCGTAGTCGGCGCGGCCGTCCTCGTCGACCACGGCGAGGCCGAGCGTGGAGGGCAGGTCGGTGCGCTGGAGCCAGTCGCGGCGGACCCCGGCGGCGATGTGGCGGCGCCAGATCTGGCGCCCGAATTGGTCCCCGCCGACCGAGCCGACGAGCGCGGTGGGGACGCCGCGCCTGGCCAGGGCCACGGCGGTGTTCGCGGGCCCGCCGCCGCAGGTCGGGCGCAGCAGCCCGCCTGGGGCGGGCACGAGGTCGATGACGTTCTCGCCTGCCACGAGGATCAACGGGGGCTCCTTCCGGTCGCGAGTGCCGCTGCGGAGAGGGTATTGCAGGGCCCGGAAGGCCGGGAAGTCGGATTCGCGCCACGCTGGGCGGTGGCGTCCCGGTTCAGCACGGCCTCCGCGACCGCCACGGCCTCCGCCACGGCCTCCGCGACCGCGACCGCCACTGCCTCCACCACGGCCTCCGCCTCCGCCACGGCCTCCGCGACCGCGACCGCCACTGCCTCCACCACGGCCTCCGCCTCCGCCACGGCCTCCGCCACGGCCTCCGCCACGGCCTCCGCCACCGCCACCGCCACGGCCTCCGCCACGGCCTCCGCCACCGCCACGGCCTCCGCCACCGCCACGGCCTCCGCCTCCGCCACGGCCTCCGCCTCCGCCACGGCCTCCGCCTCCGCCACGGCCTCCGCCTCCGCCTCCGCCTCCGCCTCCGCCTCCGCCACGGCCTCCGCCTCCGCCTCCGCCTCCGCCACGGCCTCCGCCACCGCCTCCGCCAC
>NZ_JBEYYO010000023.1:35791-80711 GCF_040645615.1 Glycomyces sp. NPDC046736
CACCGCCACCGCCACCGCCACCGCCACCGCCACCGCCACCGCCACCGCCACCGCCACCGCCACCGCCACCGCCACCGCCACCGCCACCGCCACCGCCACCGCGAACCCTATATCATATATCCTATAGGATTTGCGGCCTGATGGGCCACGACCGGGCGGGGCGGTGGGGCCGGCCGGTTCGGGGTCGGCCACCATGAATGCATGTCCACCGATGAGGTCAAGGTCGAAGCCGCGGCGGATGCCGAATCGCAGGGCGAGGCCCCGGCGCCGACGCGTCCGAAGCCGCGGCGCATGCGCGACATGGCGCTGTCCATGGCGGTGCTGCTGGTGCCGATCGGGCTGTTCTACTGGGGCTGGAGCTGGATCGCCTCGGACCGCCAGGTCAGCGAGGTCGACACGACCGAAAACGCGGCCACGGCCGCGAGCCTGGGGCTGGAGGTGATCGAGCCGGAGCTCTCCGAGGACTGGAAGCCGATCTCGACCCACCTGGCCGTCGGCGAGGACACGGTGACCCTGCGGACCGGCTGGTACTCGCCCGACGGCGACGGCCTCCAACTGGTCCAGACCAACGGCCCGGCAGAGGACGCCAACGACGCGATCGACGGCCCCGGCGAACCGCTCGAAGCCGCCGGAATCTCCTGGGCCGCTTACGAATTCGCCGGAGGCGAAGCCTGGGTCGCCGACATCGGCACGACCACGGTCATCCTCACCGCCGACAACGACGGCCTGGACCAACTCGAAGGCCTGGCCGAGGGAGTCGCGGCAGCGACCGGTTGACGCCCGCAACCGCCACGGCGGCTCCGCCGCCACGCGGCGGACCCGCCCTCGCCGGGCCGGTCGTGCTCCGCGAGCGCGAGGCTCCCCGCCCGGCCGCCGAGCCCTACTCCTCGTCGTCCGGTTCGATCCTGGCCTGCAAGCGTTCCCGTGCGCCTTCGAGGTGGGCCTGGCACTTGTCGGCGAGCGCTTCTCCGCGCTCCCACAGCTTGAGGGACTCCTCCAAGGTCGCACCACCTGCTTCCAGGCGTTCGACCGTGGCCACCAGTTCGGCGCGGGCCTCTTCGTAGGTCAACTGCTCGTCGCTCACAGCTCTTCCTTCCTCGTGTGTACGACCGCCGCCCGCAGCGAGCCCGCTGCGAGCCGCACGTCGACGGCTTCCCCCGCATCGGCCGCGTCGCGCAGGACCGCTCCCGAGTCGACATCGGTGACGATCGCATACCCGCGGTCGAGCGTCGACTGCGGTGACAGCGCCCGCAGCCGGGCCCGCAGGTGCTCCAAGTCGTCCGTGGACCGCTCCAGGCGCGAGCCGACCCGCGCCCGCATCCGGTGCGTCAGGTGGTCCACCGCCTCGCTCCGGGCCTCCAGCATCGACTCGGGCCGAGCGAGCACCGGGCGCGCCCGCATCGCCGCCAGAGCGTCGGACTCTCTGGTGAGCATCGAATTCAGCGCCTGCCGCAGCCGGGTGCGGCTGATGTTGAGCCCGCGCTGCTCCTCGGCGAGGTCGGGGACGACCTTCTTCCCCGCCTCGGTGGGCGTCGAGGCCCGCCAGTCGGCCACGTAGTCGAGGATCGGCGTGTCCGGCTCGTGCCCGATCGCCGACACCACCGGCGTGACGGCCTCGGCGACGGCCCGGCACAGCGTCTCGTCGGAGAACGGCAGCAGGTCCTCCATCGAACCGCCGCCGCGGGCGATGACGATGACCTCGACGTCAGGGTCGCGGTCGAGCTCGGCGAGCGCCGCGCACACCTCGGTGACTGCGCGCGGCCCCTGCACCGCGACCTCGCGGACCTCGAAGTCCGCTGAAGGCAGGCGGGCCTTGGCGTTCTTGAGCACGTCGCGCATCGCGTCCGAGGCGCGGCCGGTGATGAGCCCGATCCGATACGGCAGGAACGGGAGCGGTTTCTTGCGCTCGGCCGCGAACAGCCCTTCGGCGGCGAGGAGCTTCTTGAGCCGTTCGAGGCGCGCGAGCAGCTCCCCGAGGCCGACCTGGCGGATCTCGCGCACATGCAGCGAGAGCGACCCGTTCTTGTCCCACCACTGGGCCTGCGCGCGGATCACGACCTGCGCGCCGTCCCGCAGTGGCGGCTCGCACGCGGCGACCGCGCCGGTGAAGTCCACGACCCGCATCGACACCTCGGCCGACGGGTCCCGCAGGGTCAGGTACACGGTGCGCCCGCGGTGCGAGATCTCGGTGATCTGCCCCTCGGTCCACACCTCGCCCAGGCGCGCGAGCCAGTCGCCGATCTTCTTCGACACCACCCGCAGCGGCCACGGATTCTCAGCGCTCATGGGCGCGCCCGGGCCGGTGGCGGGCGACTCGGCCGCGCGGCCTTCGCCGGGCCGTGCGGGGGGCCCGGTCCGGTCGGGGGCGCTGCGCGGTGCGTCGGTCATGTGGTCACACTAACTGTCGGGTGTGACGAAACCGGGCGGCCGGATACCATCGAGGCGTGGCAGACCCGAAGCGAGTGTTGTTGGCCAAGCCGCGCGGGTACTGCGCGGGCGTGGACCGAGCCGTGGAGACCGTCGAGAAGGCGCTGGAGCTCTACGGGGCTCCCGTCTACGTGCGCAAGGAGATCGTCCACAACCGGCACGTGGTGGACACCCTCGCCGAGAAGGGCGCGATCTTCGTCGAGGAGAACGAGGAGGTCCCGCCGGGCTCGGTGGTGGTCTTCTCCGCGCACGGCGTGGCGCCTGAGGTCCACGACCAGGCCGCCGAGCGCGGTCTCAAGGCGATCGACGCGACCTGCCCGCTGGTGACGAAGGTCCACAAGGAGGCCCGCCGGTTCGCCGAGGAGGACTACGACATCCTGCTCATCGGCCACGAGGGCCACGAGGAGGTCATCGGCACCTCCGGCGAGGCCCCGGCGCACATCCAGCTCGTGGACGGCCCCGACGCGGTCGACCAGGTCCAGATCCGCGACCCCGAGAAGGTCGTGTGGCTGTCGCAGACGACCCTGTCGGTGGACGAGACCATGACCACGGTCGACCGCCTCAAGAAGCGCCTCCCGATGCTCCAGAACCCGCCCAGCGACGACATCTGCTACGCCACCCAGAACCGCCAGCAGGTCGTCAAGGACATCGCCGCCGAATGCGACGTGATGCTCGTGGTCGGCTCCACGAACTCATCGAACTCGGTGCGCCTCGTGGAGGTCGCGATCCAGCACGGCGCGACCGCCGGTCACCTCATCGACTTCGCCCACGAGATCCAGGAGGACTGGCTCGCGGGCGCGTCCACGGTCGGCCTCTCCTCGGGAGCCTCGGTCCCCGACAACCTCGTCCAAGACGTCCTCGCCCACCTCGCCGAGCGCGGCTTCACCAGCGTCGAGGAATTCGAACCGGTCACCGAGAAGCTCACCTTCTCCCTGCCGCGCGAACTCGTCCAAGACCTCAAGGCCGCAGGCCGCGCCTGACACGTTCGGGTGACACCTGCGCGCTGAGGGCCGGTTTTTGTCGTACCCGAGCGGAATGATCGGTGCCGTAGTCCCCTCTGGGTGGGTGGGGGTTTGGGATGGCTATACGGGCTTGAGCACTCGTGCGCCTAAGGGCGCTCGGCTCGCTCGTCTTCCCAAGTCGGCCTGCGGGTCGGGGTGATCACCGGGGCCGGGGTCTCGGGGGTTTCCCCTGCGACTTCCAGTTCGGTGAAGCGGCGGGCCGTGACCAGGAGGCGGGATTCGACGCTGGCCACGGCCGCGTTGTAGGAGCCGACCGCCGCTTCCAGGGACGAGCCGAGGCGGGTGAAGTGGCCCGCTACCGAGCCGAGGCGTTCGTGGAGCTCTCTGCCGAGTTTGTGGACTTCCTTCGCGTGCTCCGCTAGGGCTTCCTGCCGCCACGTGTGCGCGACTGTCCGCAGGAGCGCCATCAGCGTCGCGGGCGAGGCGATCACCACCCCGCGCGCGAACGCGTCCTCCAACAGCGCAGGGTCCCCGCGCAGGGCCGCGTCCAGGAACGCGTCGGCCGGGACGAACAGCACCACCATCTCCGGGGTGTCCTCGAACGCCCGCCAGTACTCCTTGCCCGCCAACGCCTCCGCGTGCCGCCGCAGGTGCTTGGCGTGCTGGCGCAGCAACTGGTCGCGCCCGGCCTCGTCCTCGGATTCGAGCGCGTCGAGGTACGCCTGGAGCGGCGCCTTCGCGTCCACCACCAGAGTGCGCCCGCCCGAAAGGCGCACTACCAGGTCAGGGCGCACGCCGCGCCCGTCGACCGCACCCGTGAACTGCTCCGAGAAGTCGCAGTGCTCGACCATCCCCGCGACCTCGACGATCCGCCGCAACTGCACCTCGCCCCACTGCCCGCGCACCTGCGGCGACCGCAGCGCACCGAGCAAGCGCCCGGTCTGCTCGCGCAAATCCTCGGAGATGTCGGCGACCCCCGAGAGCTGGATCCGCAACTGCGCGTAGGCGTCCACCCGCGCCCGCTCAACGTCCCCCAGACGAGACTCGTAGCGCGCCAACGTGTCCGCGATCGGCGCGAGCACCTGCCCCACGGCCTCCCGCGAATGGTCCGTGGCCTCGTAGGCCACCGCCTTCAACGTGGCCTCCAGCCGGTGCTCGTTCTCCGCGGCCGCCTCCAGGCGGGCCGTGGCCGCCGCCAGCTCCGCCGACTGGCGCGACCGCCCCGCGTACCAACCGCCCACACCGCCCGCCGCCAGGCACACCAACGCCAATAGGACCAAGGTCATACGGGCCAGTCTAGGCTCGCCGACCCGGGTAGGCTCGGAACATGGAGCTGTGGTTGACCCTGCTGGTGGTCGCGATCGTGGTCATCGCGTTCGTGGTCCGGTCCAACAAGAAGCGCGCCGAACTCGAACTCGACGACGCGCAGGCCGAAGCCCGCCGTCTGCACGAGCGCCTCGGCGGCCAGACGATGAACCTCGTCGCCCCAGGCGACAACATCCCCGCAGGCCAGGCCCTCGCCGACGCGGGCGAGCGCTACACGGCCACCGGTTCCCAGATCGAACAGGCCGCCACGATCAACCAGTACCGGCTCGCCGCCGAGACCGCGATCGAAGGCCTGCACTACGTCCGGGCCGCCAGGACCGCCATGGACCTCGACCCCGGGCCCGAAGTGCCCCGCCTCCGCGGCCAGCGCCGCACCGGCGCGCTCACCGAACCGGTCAGCGCCGAGGTCGAGGGCCGCCGCTACACCGGCTCCCCGAACCCCAGCGACGACAACCGCCACTACTACCCCGGCGGCACTGTGGACGGACGTCCGGTGCCTTCGGGCTGGTACAACACGCCTTGGTGGCAGCCGGCGCTGGCGAGCGCGGGCGGGGTGTTCGTGGGCATGATGGTCTTCAACGCGATGCTGGCCCCGGCCTACGCCGGGGGCATGGTCGAGGGCGGCGACTACGGTTCGGGCGGCGACGCCGGGGGCGATGCCGGCGGCGACTACGGGGACTCCGGTGGAGACTTTGGCGGCGGCGATTCGGGCGGCGACTTCGGCGGCGGTGATTTCGGGGGCGGCGACTTCGGCTTCTGAACGCCGCGTAAGGGTCGCATTCGGACATTCGCAAAGGCCTCCGTCGCAAGGCGGGGGCCTTTCTCGTCGTGCTTCGCAAATGGGGTAATGCCGCCATTGCCGGTCTCGAATCCCAAGCGCCACAAAGGGTGCGTGCCGACTTCGTAGTGATCTTAGTCACACAATAACTTCTACGGACTGTTTCCGAACGGTTGACGAAGCGTTACATCACGCGCCGCCCGAGTCCGGTATCCGCGCCCTGCGCGGGAATCTCCCGAGTTCAGGGCATCCGCCGGACCCGTCCGAGGCGGCCCCTTTGTTCACTTTGGAGCCTTCGGGCCCCGTGCGAGTTTCGCGGGGCCTGCGCCCTATCCGTGCAAAGTGGGGTCTTGTGCGTTCGTTTGTGGACTGGCACCGTGGCTTGGTCGGCGCCCCGCGCATCCACGCGAGGCGACCGCGCGACAACAGATGATGCTCCGGCGACGGGAACCCCGCCCCTGGAGCCCAACAGAACAGGAGCCGTCGTGCACAAGCCGCAACGACGATTGGCGAGAGTCCTCGCGGCCTCGGCAGCGGGCATATTGGTATCGGCGCTGCCCGGTACCGCCGCGTTCGCCGAGGACGAGACCGACGCACTACTGGAGCAGAAGGTCGCCGCCGATCTGCTCGCCTCCATCGAGGCCGAAGGCGAGGCCGAACTCTGGGTGCGTTTCGAAGGAGCCCCCGACTACAGCCCCGCCTTCGCCGCAGACACCAAGACCGACAAGGGAGCCCAGGCCGTTGCAGCGGCCAAGGACTTCGCCGAGACCACCCAGCGGGAGGTGGTCGACTTCCTGGACGAGTCCGGTGCCGACTACGAATCCTACTGGGGCTCCAACACCGTCCGCGTCGTCGGCGACGAGGACCTCCTGGCCGACCTGGCCGCGCTCGACAGCGTCGACGCGATCGTCCAGGCCCCCGAGTACGCGCTGATCGCACCCGAACCGGCCGAGGTCGTCCCCGACGCCGCCGAATGGGGCCTCGACAACATCAACGCCCCCGACGTGTGGGACCTGGGCTACGACGGCACCGGCGTCGTGGTCGCCTCGATCGACACCGGCGTCGACTACCTCCACCCCGCCCTCAACGAGCAGTACCGCGGGAACAACGGCGACGGCACCTACACCCACGACTACAACTTCTTCGACGTGCAGAACGCCTGCCCCGGCGACGCGCCCTGCGACACCGACGACCACGGCACCCACACCATGGGCACCATGGTCGGCGACGACGGCGGGGACAACCAGATCGGCGTCGCCCCCGGCGCCGAGTGGATCGCCGTCAACGGCTGCTGCCCCAGCGCCGAGGCGCTCATCGAGTCCGGGCAGTGGATCGCCGCGCCGACCAAGGCCGACGGCTCCGACCCCGACCCCTCCAAGGCCCCCGACGTGGTCAACAACTCCTGGGGCACCACCGCCTCGGTCGACGACCCGTTCTACGAGGACGTGGTCGAGCTCTGGCACGCCTCCGGGATCATCCCGGTCACGTCCCTGGGCAACAACGGCCGCAACGGCTGCAACACCGCAGGCTCACCCGGCCTGTACCCCAACGTGATCGGCGTCGGCGCCTACTCCGTCACCAACACGATCGCCGACTTCTCCGCCCGCGGCCCCGGCCGCGACGGCCAGATCAAACCCGACCTCGCCGCCCCCGGCGTCGCGGTCCGCTCCTCGCTCCCCGGCGGCGGTTACGGCGCCTACAACGGCACCTCGATGGCCGCTCCGCACGTGGTCGGCGCGGTCGCGCTGATCCTCTCGGCCGCTCCGGCGCTCGACGGCGACTACGACGGCGTCTACGAGGCCCTGACCGGCTCGGCCGTCCCCACCGCCGACGATCAGTGCGGCGGCACCGACGACTTCAACAACGTCTGGGGCCACGGCCGACTCGACGCGCTGGCGGCCGTCCAGGCCTCCCCGATCGGCGACACCGGCGGCATCACCGGCACCGTCACCGACGACGCGGGGGACCCGATCCCCTCGGCGAAGGTGGTCTTCACCGGTGAGTTCAACCGCACCGCCACCACCGACGCCGAGGGCGTCTACTCGCTTCCGGTCGTGCCCGTAGGCGACTACGCGGTGACCATCACCAAGTTCGGGCACGAGACCCACGAGGGCGCGGTCACCGTCGCGGTCGACGAGACCACCACGTATGACGCCGTGCTCGCGGCCGTGGCCTCGGGCGACGTGGCGGGCACCGTGGTCGACGGCTCCGGTCACGGCTGGCCGCTCGCGGCCACCGTCTCCACCGCCGGCGGCGAGGTCTCGACCACCACCGATCCGCTCACCGGCGAGTTCTCCCTGACGCTGCCGGTCGGCGAATGGGAACTGGTCGTCTCGCCCGACGTCCCGGGCTACCAGGACGTCACCGTGGGCGTCGTGTCCACCAACGACCTCGTGATCGAGGTGCCGGTGGCCGAGAGCTGCACCGCGGCCGGGTACGGCTACGAGCCGCTGGGCTCGCGCTTCGAAGGCGGGCTCACCCCCGCGGGCTGGACCGTGGTCGACCGCGGCACCGACCCGTGGACGTTCGACGACCCGGGCGGGCGCGGCAACCAGACCCCCGGCTCCGGCGGGTTCGCGGTCGCCGACTCCGACGAGCAGGGCTCGGGCAACCAGCTCCTCGACTCCGACCTCGTCTCCCCGGTGTTCGACCTCTCCGCGGCCGACGCACCGGTCCTGAGCTTCGCCACCGACTACTACAAGGGCTCCTACAACACCAGCGCCGAGGTGCTGTTCAGCCCCGACGCGGGCGCGTCGTGGGAGACCCTGTGGGCACCGACCGCCAACGCGCGCAACCAGACCGTGGAACTCGACCTCTCCGAGTGGGCCGATTCGACTGCGGCGCAGGTCAAGTTCCGCTACAACGACAACCTGACCTGGGCCTGGTGGTGGCAGATCGACGACGTGTTCGTCGGCGACTCCCGCGACTGCAACCCGATCGAGGGCGGCCTGGTGCGCGGCACCGTCACCGACCTCGACACGGGCGAGGGCATCGAAGGCGCCGTGGTCACCCACACCGCCTCCGGCTACGCGGCCACCACGGACGCCGAGGGCTCGTACTGGACCTTCGCGCCCGGCTCGGGCCCGTCCGAGTTCCAGGCGGTCGTGGAAGGCCACGGTTCATCCACCAAGGACGTCACGATCGTTCCCGACCAGATCGTCTCGGCGGACTTCGCGATCGGCACCGCCGACATCAGCGTCGACAAGACCTCGCTGAACTCGGTGGTGCAGCAGGGCGGCACCTGGACGCACCGGCTGACGCTCACCAACTCCGGCAGCGGCGACGGCGAGGTCAGCTTCGACGTCTCCAACGGCGGCTTCACGATCCTCGGCTACGGTCAGCCCGGCGACACGTCCTGGCTCACCACCGAGACCGACACGGTCGTCGTCCCCGCGGGCGAGTCCGTGACCGTCACGGTCAAGACCAGCGCCACCGCCGCCGGAGGCGTCGACCAGCCCGGGACCTACACGGCCACACTGACGTTGTCGGTGGTCAGCCCCAACCCCTCGCCCACGGTCGAGGTGTCGATGCTGGTCGCCCCCACGCTCGCCCAAGGCAAGCTCACGGGCACCGTGGCCGCCGACACCTGCTCTGGCACGACCGCTCCGGTCGCCGACGTGCAGGTGCAGGTGCGCAAGTCCAATGGCGACGTGTTCCACTTCTGGACCGACGAGACCGGTGCTTACAGCTACTGGTTCGAAGAGGGCTCGTACACGATCATCGCCTCGAAGGACGGCTACGCGGCCGACTTCGCCACGGTGGACGTGGCGGCCGGCGACACCGCCGACCTGAGCTTCACCTTGGCCCAGTTGGGCTGCTAGTCAACAGATGACGAAGGCCCCCTGCCGCTTCGGCGGCAGGGGGCCTTTTCAGTCGAGCGCGGGGTAGTCGGTGTACGCCTCCCGGTCGCCGCCGTACAGCGGCCGGTCCGTGCGCACAGGGTTCAGCGCCGAGCCGGTGCGCAGCCGTCTGGGCAGATCCGGGTTGGCCAGGAACGCCCGCCCGAACGCGATGAGGTCCGCCCCCGCGTCGAGCAGCGCCAGGCCCTTCGACAGCCCACCGTCGGCCGGGACCGGCTGTTCTTCTCCCAGTGAGGGATTCGCGATGAGCGTCCCGGTCCACTGTGCCCGGATAGCCTTGAACAGTGCCGTCTCCGGATCGGCGTAGGCCACGTGCAGGTACGCCAGTCCCAAGGGCGCCAACGCCTCCAGGAACGCCGCGAACAGCTCCTGCGAGTCGGGCATGTCGACCCCGTTCTGCACCACACCGGGAGAGATCCGCAGGCCGGTGCGCTCGGCGCCGATCTCGGCCACGACCGCCTCCACGACCGCCACGGGGAAACGGACGCGGTTGGCGACCGACCCGCCGTACGCGTCCTCGCGCCGGTTCGCGGTCGTGGACAGGAACTGGTTGAGCAGATACCCGTTGGCCGCGTGGACCTCCACGCCGTGCGCCCCGGCGTCGACCGCGTTCCGCGCCGCCTTCACGAAGTCCTCTATAGTGGACTTCAGGTCCGCGTCGGTCATCTCCAGCGGCACCGGGGCCTCCTGATGCCCTGTGGGCGTGTGCAACCCGCCTGGCAGGCGCACCGCCGAAGGGGCGATCGGGACCAGTCCGTCAGGATTGTTGTCCGGGTGGCCGATCCGGCCGCCGTGCTCGATCTGGAGGAAGATCCGGCCTCCGGCCGCGGTGACGGCGTCGATCACATCGCGCCAACCCGCGACCTGCTCCGCGGCGTATAGACCGGGGATCTCCGGGTAGGTGAAGCCCACCGGGCTCGGCGTGCTCGCCTCGCCCACGATGAGCCCGGCCGAGGCCCGCTGCGCGTAGTACTCGGCCATGATGTCGCGCGGCACGCCGTCGAACGTGGCGCGGTTGCGGCTCATCGGGGCCATCACCAGGCGGTTGGGGAGGTCCGCGCCGCCCAGGCGGGCCGGGGCGAAGAGTTGCTCGAGTGTCGATTCGTGCGTCATGCGGGTAGCGTAGAACTTGACATTGATGTCAGATTCAACTGATTGTGAGGTACGTCATGCGAATCGGCGAACTGGCGCGCAGGACCGGGGTCAGTCCGCGCTCGCTGCGCTACTACGAGGAGCGCGGCCTCCTCGAACCCGAGCGCACGCTCGGCGGGCACCGCGAGTACCCCGAGCGCGCCGTCGACCGCGTGATCCGCATCCAGGTGCTCTTCGCGGCCGGGCTCGACAGCACGATGGTGGGCTCGGTCCTGCCGTGCATGCACGACCACGACGGCGGCCCCAACGAGCGCGCCACCAGCACCCTCGCCGAAGACCTCCTCGCCGAGCGGGACCGCATCGACCGCGCCATCGCCGACCTCAGGCGCACCAGGTCCATCCTGGATGAAGTGATCGAGACGGCCTCGCTCCCCGACTCCCTATGAGCGCCTTACCATTCGGCGAACGAGCCGTCCCGGTGCCGCCACACCTCGTTGCGCCAGCGGTGCGGGTCCTCGGCGGCCTTGCGCACGGCCGCCTCGTCGATCTCGATCCCCAGGCCCGGCCCGGTGGGGCGCTCGACGTACCCGTCGGTGAACGCGAACACCGAGGGGTCCACGAGATAGTCCAGCAGGTCGTTGCCCTGGTTGTAGTGGATGCCCAGGCTCTGCTCCTGGATCAGGAAGTTCGGGGTGGCGAAGTCGACCTGGAGGCTCGCGGCCAGCGCGATCGGCCCCAGTGGACAGTGCGGGGCGAGCGCCACGTCATGCGCTTCGGCCATCGCGGCGATGCGGCGGACCTCGGAGATCCCGCCCGCGTGGGAGAGGTCGGGCTGCGCCACGGCGATCCCGGCGGGCAGCACTTCCCTGAAGTCCCAACGGGAGTAGAGCCGTTCTCCGGTCGCGATCGGGATCGAGGTGCCCGCGGTGAGGGCCGCGAGGTCACGCGAGAACTCGGGGAGCACGGGCTCTTCCACGAACAGCGGGAGCAGCGGTTCGAGGAGCGGGAGCACCCTGCGGGACATGGCCGTCGAGAGCCTGCCGTGGAAGTCGATCGCGAAGTCGAAATCCTCGCCCACGGCCTCGCGCAGCTCGGTGAAGCGCTCGGCGATGCGGCGCACGGAGGCGGGGGAGTCGACGGGTGTGTGCTGGGCGCCGACGTTGCACTTGACGGCGTCGAACCCGTTCTCTTTGGCGCGCAACGCGCTCTCGGCGAGCGCTTCGACGCTGTCGCCGCCGATCCAGGTGTAGACGCGGGCCCGGTCGCGCACCGCGCCGCCGAGCAGTTCGTGCACGGGGACGCCGAGGGCCTTGCCCTTGAGGTCCCACAGGGCCTGGTCGACCCCGGCCACGGCGCTGGAGAGGACCGGGCCGCCGCGGTAGAACCCGCCCTTGGTCATGGTCTGCCAGTGGTCCTCGATGCGGGAGGCGTCGGCCCCGATGAGTCGCTCGGCGAGCGCGTCGACGACCGAGGCGACCGCTTCGGCGCGGCCCTCCACGATCGGCTCGCCCCACCCGACGAGGCCGTCCTCGGTCTCGATGCGCAGGAACAGCCAGCGGGGCGTGACGGTGAAAGTCTCGATTCTGGCGATCTTCAAGGGAACCTCATTCTCTTGTGGACTTCCGGTTGTCAGCGCGCGACGAGCCAGCCGCCGTCGACGCGCAGCTCCGCGCCGGTGACGAACGAGGCCTCGTCGGAGGCCAGGAACGCGACGGCGGCGGCCACTTCGTCGGGGCGGCCGGTGCGACCCAGGGCGGTGCGGGCGATCTCGCCCGCGACCTCCTCGGGGGACGTGTCCCTCCATGCGGGCGTGACGATCGGCCCGGGGGCGATGGCGTTGACGCGCACTCGGGGCGCGTACTCGACCGCGAGCTGGCGCACGAGGGCGCTGAGTCCGCCTTTGGCGGCGGTGTAGGCGGCGTACCCGGGGTAGGTCGCGTGGGCGTGGACCGAGGAGATGGCGACCACGGAACCGTTTGCGGCCCTGAGGGGTTCGACCAGTGCGGCCACGCCGAGGTAGGTGGCCTTGAGGGTCACGTCCATGACGCGGTCCCAGTCGGGCTCGGCGAGCTCGTGGGCGGCGGCGGGCGCGGTGGCGAAGGCGTTGGAGACGAGGGTGTCGACGCGGCCGTGCTCGTCGAGGGCTCGTTCTGTGAGGGAGCGCCACCCGGCCGAGTCGGCCACGTCGAGGTGGACGAAGTGGACGGTTCCCTCGGTGTCGGCGGCGTGGCTTTGGCCCGCTTCGCGATCGAGGTCGGCGAGGTACACGACCGCGCCCTCACTCGCGAGCCGGGTGACGGCGGCGGCCCCGATTCCCATCGCCCCGCCGGTGACGACGGCGACTTTGCCTTCGAAACGGTTCATGCGGCGACACTATCCGCCGCGCTCCGCTCGCGCCAGGGTCGACGGACGACGAATCGGAATCCGCTTGCCGAGCCCGAGGCCAGCGGGCGGAGTGGGAGCGAGGGTAGCGGGGCGAAGGCCGGGAGGCGGGTCGTTGCGGGGAGCGAGCGCCCGAACAACGCGAGTGACTCGGTGTGGCGGGGGAGCGGGTCCGCCGGTTCGCGGCGCTCAGCCGGTGCGGCGGACCGACCTTCCCGTTCTCGCTTCCGTCCGGCGCCCCTCTTCGATCGCCAAGGCCCCGTTGACGAACACGTACGGCACGCCCGCCGCCTGCCGTCTCGGCTCCTCGAACGTCGAGCGGGCGTCGACCGTCTCGGGGTCGAACAGCACCAGGTCGGCAGCGTAGCCGTCGCGCACCAGGCCTCGATCGCTCAACCCCAGCACGGCCGCCGGGCGGCCGCTCAGGTGCGCCACGCATTCCTCCACAGTGAACAGACCGAGTTCCCGCGTGTAGTGCCCGAGGTAGCGCGCGAACGAACCCCATGCGCGCGGGTGGATCTTCTCCCCGGTGAGCACTCCGTCCGTGGACCCGGTGTGCACGCCGTGGCCCATGATCGCGCGCACGTTCTCTTCGTTGCCCACGTGCATGAGGCACCCGGTGGCGAACCCGTCGCGGACCAGCAGATCCAGGTAGAACTCCGAAGCGCCTTGCGCCCCAGCGGCTTCCGAGATCCGCTTGCCGACCAGTCCCCGCAGCTCGGGGTTCGCGACCCCGGCGATCTCGATCTGCGACCAGTCCATCGGGACGCCGTTCGCGCCGTCGGTCCCGACCTCGTCGAGCTCGTGCACGATCCGGGCCCGAGTCCCGCTGTCGCGCAACCGCTCCGCGAGCGCGCCGTACCCGCCCTCGACCGACCAGCTCGGCAGCAGTGCCGCGAGCATCGTCATCCCCGGCAGGTACGGGTACGTGTCGAGGCTGACCGGCAGGCCCTCGTCGAGCGCCTCGTCCACGAGCCCCAGCAGCTCACCGGCGCGGCCCCGGTTGACCCCGTAGTTCATGGTGGCGTGCGTCAGGTGCACCGCGCACCAGGACTCGCGCCCGATCGCGACCATCTCCGCGTAGCCCTCGATCGCGCCCGCGCCGTAGCTGCGCTGGTGCGGCCCGAAATACCCGCCGTACCGGGCCACCACCCGGCACAGCTCCACGAGCTCGGCGGTGTCCGCGTACATCCCCGGCGGGTAGGAGAGTCCGGCCGAGAGCCCGAACGCGCCCTCCTCCATCCCCTGTGCCACAGCCGCCTTCATGATGTCCATTTCGGACTTGGTGGGCTGCCGGTTCTCCCAGCCCATCGCCAGCATCCGCACGGTGCCGTGCGGCACCAGGTACGCCACGTTGGTGGGCGTGCCCCGGTCGACGCGGTCGAGGTAGCCGCCCACCGAGCGCCAGTCGTACTCGACCTCGGGCGATCCGTTCCACCCGGCGATGGCCTCCAGCATCCGCGGCGCGGTCGCCTCGTCGACCGGCGCGTACGAGAGGCCGTCCTGGCCGAGCACTTCGAGCGTGCAGCCCTGCCCGAGCTTGGCGAGGTGGTCGTGGTCGGCGAGGACGGCGAGCTCGGAATGCGCGTGCATGTCGATGAACCCGGGCGCGAGGACCAGGCCGTCCGCGTCGATCGCGCGGGCGCCGTCGAGGTCGTCGGCGAGGACGATGCGGCCGTCCTTGATCCCCACGTCGGCCCGACGCAGCGGCGCGCCGGTCCCGTCGGCGACCCGGGCCCCGCGGACCACGAAGTCCAATGCGGTCACGGCCGCCTCCTCACCTGGAACGTCGCGTCAGTCTACGTACGCGATGGCGTCGACCTCGACCAGCATCTCGGCCCGAGGGAGGGTGCAGATGACGGTGGTGCGGGTCGGGAACGGCACGCCCGCGGGGACCTTCTCGTTGAGGAACTCCTCGTAGACCTCGTTCATCGCGCCGAAGTCGGCGCGGTCGGCGAGGAACACGCGCAGCGTCATCACGTCGGCGACGCCCGCGCCGCCCGCTTCGAGGATCGCGGCCACGTTGTCGAGCGTGCGCCGCGTCTGGGCCTTGACGTCACCGAGGTAGAGGTACTCGCCGGTGGCGGGGTCGACCGGGCCCTGCCCGGAGACGGTCAGGAGCGGGCCCTTGCGCACTCCCTGCGGGAACGCGTGCGCGGGGGCGGGGGCGTTCTCGGTGCGGATCGCGGTCTTGGCGGAGGGCGCTGCGGCGGCTGGTGACTCAGTCATATAGTAAAGATACATTCCTATTGGTGGCGGTGAAGCGATGGACGAGACGCGGCTGACGGCCCTCTACGACGACGTCCTGGACTGGCGGAACAAGTCCCTCCCGGCCGCCTCGCGCGGACGCAGCCTCGCCTCCTGGCTCGCCACGCGCCCCGCCGCGGCCGACCTGGAGACCCCGGCGGTCATCATCGACGCGGCCGCTCTGGCGCACAACACGACCGCGATGGCCCGGTGGTGCTCCGATCGCGGCCTGGCCCTCGCGCCCCACGGCAAGGCCACGATGGCCCCGCAGCTGTGGCGCCGCCAGCTCGACGCCGGAGCCGTGGGCATCACCGTCGCCAACGCGTTCCAGGCGGGCGTGGCCCGCGACTTCGGGGTCCCGCGCATCATCGTCGCCAACGAGGTCGCCGACCCCGCCGCGATCGCGCGCCTGAGTGAATGGCCCGGCAGGCCCGTGGCGGTCTTCGCCGACTCGGTCGCCGCGGTCGACCTCCTCGCCGCCGCCGCCCGCGGCCCCCTCGACGTGCTCGTCGAACTCGGGGCCCCCGGCGGCCGCGCCGGAGCCCGCACGGTCGCCGAGGCCGCCGACGTGGCCGAACGCGTCGGCCTCGCGCCGAACCTGCGCCTCGCGGGCGTGGCCGGTTACGAAGGGGCCGTGGCCTCCGGGACCGACGCCGAGTCGATAGCCACTGTGGACGACTACCTCGGCTCCCTCGCGAAGCTCTACGCGGCCTTGGACTTCGAGACCGACCGGCCCGTGGTCACCGCGGGCGGCAGCGCCTACTTCGACCGCGTCGCCGCCGTCCTCGGGCACCTCGCTGCCGACGCCGAGGTGGTCCTGCGCTCGGGTTCCTACCTCGTGCACGACCACGGCGCGTACGCCCGCTGGACCCCGCCCGCGCGCGGCGGCGACGGCCCCGAGCTGCGCCCGGTGCTCACCGCGCACGCCCGCGTCCTCTCCCGGCCCGAACCGGGACTGGCGATCCTCGACGCAGGCCGCCGCGACGTGCCCTTCGACCAGGACCTCCCGATCCCGCTCGCTCTCGAAGGCGCCGCCTGCACCCAGATCAGCGACCAGCACCTGTACCTGACCGGCGCGCCCGAGTCCCTGAAGGTCGGCGACGTGGTCGAACTGGGCCTGTCGCACCCGTGCACGAGCTTCGACAAGTGGCGCCTGATCCCGGTGGTGGAGAACGGCATCGTGGTCGACGCGATCCGCACCTTCTTCTAGCGCAGGACCTCTCGCAAGGCCTCGACCGCCGGGCGGTTGCCCGGGAGCCACGGCACCGAGTCCAGCGCGTCCGCCTCCAGCCAGCGCAGCTCGGCGTGCTCGGTCGGCTTCGGCTCGCCGCTGACGATGCTCGCGAGGTAGACCCGCAGCAGGTACCGGCCGTTCATCGTGGGCAGGTCCCCGCCGACGCGCTCGCCGACCTCGATCTCGACGCCCAGCTCCTCGCGGCATTCGCGGCGCAGGGCCACTTCCTCGGTCTCGTCGGGCTCGACCTTGCCGCCGGGGAACTCCCACAGGCCCGCCAGCTCGGGCGGATAGGCGCGGGTGGCGGCGAGGACCGCGCGGCCGTCCAGGATCGCGGCGCCGACGACGACGCGGGGTGCGGGTTCGGGCATGCGGGGGATTCTAACGATCGCCACATGAGCCACAACCAGTGCGTTTCGTTATCTTTCGCGCGACAGCTCACGAAACGTGAGCATCACTGAGCTCATTGTTGCTCATACGTTCGGCTGATGCGCCCTCGTCCTAGCGGTCAGGAATCCCAACCTGCGGCACAGAACCAGACAAGAATCGCCCCGGTTAATCCGGTATGCCTGATTAATCCCATTTGCCACCCTGGACATTGGCTGAGCGACGCGGAAGACTCGGTTCAGAAATGGTAAAGATCCGGCGACAATTCAGACACGAACGCCCCCCGTGTCCGTCGGAGCCGAATCAGACCAACCTTACTGATCGGCCACCGCCCTGCTCCGGCAGGGCATCGCAGCGTCGAACCCGACGCGCGATCCGGCCAGGACGAATGGCGACGGTGCCATATGGGGAGAACGGAGCAAGACGACAACGTGCTGCTGGACGCACTGAGGGAGCTCAACGGCTGGGTCGAGGACGACGGCCGCCTGTCGCGGTCGCTGCCGCTCGACGACTCCCAGCACGCCGAGCTCGCCGAGCAGATCAAGATCTTCTCGGACACGCTCGGCGTCAGACCGGCCGTGTCGCGCACGGACGAGGCCACGCTCATCGTGCTCGCCCGTGAAGGCGGATTCAGTCTCACCGACGTGACCTTCGCCGGCCGCGTCGAGACCGCCTACATCACCATCGCCGGCGACCTCGCGGCCGAAGAGGAATCGCACCTCGCGAAGGGCCGCTTCCGCTGGCTCAGGCGGACCGAATAACTTAGGGCCTGGCCTGTGGGCCAGACCGGTCGTTATCCGGCCCATTCGCCCGCTCGCTTCGTTGTCGGCCCTCCGAATACAACACCGGTATTCGAAGGGCCTTCCGCCTCCCGAGCGAACGAATGGACTCGGATACCGCCTCGCCCTGACCCACAGGCCAGGCCCTAGGCGGCTCGCCGGGACCCCACCTCTCGGCGAACCGCCTCTCCTTCCCGCAGGGCCGGACGCGGTTCGGCCTGCTCTCCCGCGAGCCGTCTCACCGGCCCGGAACGTAATTCGAGCGGCCCTCCCAGTTCCCGTGCTCCGACAAGGGCCGGAACCGCAGGGTCGTGAACTCGTGGTGGAAGTCCCGCCGTTCGCGCTCGGCCATCGCCGCCTTGTGCCGCTGAGCCGAGTCGCCCTCGCCGCGCCCGAACACCATGCCGGTCATCGCGCGCGCACTCGTCCAGATCGAGAACGTCGACACCGACCTGGGCGGGCGCACCGCCGCGAGCGCGAGCGTCGTCTCGGGATGGTCCCGCACCTGCCGCTCGACGGGCCTGCCCCAGTGGATGAACCGCGGCAGCTCCGGCAGCCGCATCCGCGCCAGCGTCACCGCCACCACCGGCTCGGCCGGGTCGCTCTTCTCCGTGATCTCCGGCAGGTGTGCCAGCTCCCGCACCGAGCCCCAGCGGCGCAGGAACGCCAGCCGCACATGCCACCCCGCGTCGAGCGCCCGCCCGAAGCGGTGCTCGGCGAGGAACGCCTCCAGCGCCGCCTCGTCGGCCCATTCGGCGAACACCGCGAGCCGCCGCACCTGCATCCGGTGCGGGGACACCACGGGCGCGCCCAGCCGCATCCCGGCCAGCACCTCGACATGACGCAGGCCCGCCGCCTCCGGTGGCCGCAGCAGCCCTCTGGAGGCCGCGCGCAGCGGCACCTGGGCGAGGTGGAACGAGTGGATGCTCATGCCCCGATCCAACCCGAGATCGCCTCGGAAAGCGAGCCGGCAACGCGACCGGCCCTGTCGCAGGACGAAGCGCTCCACGTCGGCCCTGCTCGGGCGCCTTCAGCCCGCGAGTCGGGAGATCGCCTGGGAGGACAGCTCCATCTCCTCGGTGCCGCCGTGCCCCTCGGTCTCCACGATGAACAGCTCGCTGCCCGGCCACGAGCGGTGCAGCAGCCACGGCGTGATCGCCGGGCCGCTCACGTCGTGGCGCCCGTGGACGAGCACGCCCGGGACGCCTTCGAGCTCACCGATCCGCTCGCGCACGGCCTCCGCGCCGGTGAGGAAGCAGTCGTTGGCCCAGTAGTGCGTCACCAGCAGCGCGAAGTTCTCGCGCTCCTTCGCATCCTCGAACATCGAGCCCGGCTCCCAGTTCGGGTCCAGCGAGACGTGCGTGGACTCCCACTCGTCCCACGCCAGCGCCGCTTCGGCGCGCACCTGGGGGTCCGGGTCGCGCAGCAGCCGCGCGTACGCCTCGACGACGCGCTCGCCCGGCTGCGCGACCTTGCTGAACTCGTCCCAGGCCTCGGGGAACACGATCCCGATGCCCTCGGTGATCCAGTCGAGCTCCGCGCGGCTGCCCGAGGTCACGGCCGTCAGGACGATGCCGCTGACCCGGTCGCGGTGCGCGAGCGCGTAGGCCAGCGCGAGCGTCGAGCCCCACGAGACGCCGTGGAGCAGCCATTGCCCGAGGCCCAAGTGCTCGCGCAGCGCCTCGATGTCGGCGATGAGCGCCTGGGTCGTGTTCGCGTCCAGGGTCTCGTGGCTCTCGCACGCCAGCGGCGTGCTGCGGCCGCAGCCGCGCTGGTCGAGGCCGATGATCCGGTACTTCTCGGGGTCGAACCTGCGGCGGTACCCGCCGCGCCCGAGCCCGCCGCCGGGCCCGCCGTGCAGGTACAGCGCGGCCTGGCCCTCCGGGTTTCCCGAGGCCTCCCAGTAGATCTCGGCTCCGTCGGGTCGCGTCAGGCGCCCGTGTTCGTAGGGCTCGATCGGCTCATGCATCGCCCAAGCCTAAACCCGGCCCGCGCCAAGGGATCTCACACGTTGAAGCGGAACTCCACCACATGGCGGCGGTTCGTTACTCCCTGAGTGGCGAAGCACCGTACCCTTGAGGCGGAGGGCTTCGCGTGGCCATCCATCCGACGAAGACGACCGCAGAGGCCTCACGATCCATGACCAGAACCAAGGCAATCTCAGACGAAAAGCGTCACGGCCAGCACTACACGCCTACCGAGCTCGCCCAGTTCCTGGCGACGCAGTCGATCGCCCATCTTCCGGACCACGACGGAGAGTTCGTCATCGTAGATCCCGCCTGCGGCGATGCGGAGCTGCTCCTCGCTGCGGCCGAGGCACTTCGCGCCGGCGGAAAAGTTAATGCGATCCGGCTGATCGGCTATGACATCGACGCGGAAGCTGTCGAGATCGCACGCGAGCGACTCGGCGCGGCGGGCCTCGAAGCTGACCTCATCCACGGCGACTTCCTGATCGCACAGAGAACGATGCCGTCCCACTCCGTCGACTTGATCATCACCAACCCGCCGTACGTGCGCACGCAGCACCTCGGACAGGACGCCGCACAGCTCCTGGCCGCCGAGTTTGGACTGTCGGGTCGCGTGGACTTGACCCACCCCTTCGTGACAACGGCTTCGAGGTTGCTCAGGACAGACGGCGTCCTCGGCCTGCTCTGCTCGAACCGTGTGCTCACTACTCTGTCAGGGGAGAACGTGCGCCGCACGCTCCTGAACGACGGGCTACAGGTGCGCGAACTGTACGATCTGGGCGACACGAAGCTGTTCAAGGCGGCGGTGCTGCCTGCGATCATCATCGCGAGCCGACGCCAGCCGACGGGTGAGATGGCGCGGTTCGTCAGCGCCTACCAGGTTCCCTCCGATAATGCGGCGCAGGCCAAGCCGCTCTTCGACGCTCTCGTGGACTCCGCGTCCAGTACGGCCCTGCTCAACGGCAAGCAGTACGAGGTGAAGGTCGGGGCTCTGGTCCCTCCGAACGACGCGAAGACGCCATGGAGGCTGTCTGACGCTTCGTCGGACGAGTGGCTCGAGTCGGTGGAAGCAGGCACCTGGAAGACCTTCGGCGACATCGCAAAGATCCGCGTGGGCATAAAGACGACTGCTGACAAGGTCTTCCTCGGCGACGCCTGGGACCGCACCGCTCCCGATGTCGAGGACGAACTACTCCTACCCTTGATCACTCAGAGCAACGTCACGCCCTGGAGCATCGACTCACAACTCGGGATGAAGGTGTTGTACCCCTACGACCGGGGCTCGGAGAAGCGCCGGGCGCTAAACATCGACGCCTGGCCAGGGGCACGGGACTACCTGCTGAGTCACGAGGAGCAGCTGCGCGGCCGAAAGTACGTCATCGAGGGCGGCCGTGAGTGGTGGGAGATCTGGGTTCCACAGCGCCCGGCGCTTTGGGCGACTCCGAAGATTGTATTCCCCGACATCAGCGAGCTACCCCGGTTCGCGCTGGACACGACCGGAGCTGTGGTCAACGGCAACTGTTATTGGATCTCCCTGAACGACATCGGGGACGAAGATCTCGCCTACCTCATGCTGGCGGTCGCGAACTCTGCCCTCGGCGTGCGATTCTACGATGAAGTCTGCGGCAACAAGCTCTACTCGGGCAAGCGCCGCTGGATCACGCAGTACGTGAAGCGGCTGCCCCTACCTGACCCCACAACCGCCGAGGCTAGGCAGGTGATTCTAGACGCCCGGGCGCTCGTGGAGTCGAACCCGCCCGACTCCGGCTCAGTCGCGAGCCTGAACGCCGCCGTGGAGGCCGCGTTCGCGGCGTCGAAGAAGGGGCCTCAGGACGACGCGTCCGCGATGTTCCTCTTTTAGATCTCGAACCAGGCGTTCGGGAGCCTCAGCTGCAACTTCGCGTTTGAAGTGAGCCCTCCGAACTGCCGGTACTCGTCGAAGAAATCAGCGCCGGTCGTCAGCACAAGGCTCGTGATGGTGAAACTGCTGTCGTGGCGGTCCGCGTAGAAGATCGCGTAGCGGACATCTCGTACGTCGAGGACACCATTCGCAGAAGCGAGCGGCGTGTCCGAGCTCGGGAGCTCGAGACCAAGGTCGACCGTGCGAGCGAGCTGGAGCTTGACCTCGACGAGCTGGGACAGAATGTCCGGGAACTGGCCATTGTCAGCGAAGGTCCCAGTCCCAAGCCGCTCGCAGGCCTCACGGTGGACGACCGTCCCCCGGTTGCGCTCTTGAACGATGCCCGGATCGACATACGTCTGACCGACCATCCGCAGGAGGCGCTCGTACACTTCTCCGACTGCCAGTACGCCACCCGGCTCGGGCTGAGCAACCGGTGAGTTCGGCGAGGCATGAGTCGAAGGGGCCAAGCGCGCGATGAAGTTGTCGGTGTCACACTCCGACACCAGCACCGAGCCGGCCGAGTCGTCGATCCGGGCCGCCTGGAACTTCGTCGTCAGCTTGCCAGTCTTGTCGAATTGGGCGAGGTCCGCGCCAGCAACAACGCGCACGTCGATGATCTCGCGCTCACTCAGGATCAGGATGACGTACCGCCGCTCGGCATCGACCTCTTGGTTCCAGATCTGCAAGTTGTTCGACTGCTGGGCGTAAACGTCGATGGCCGGGTGTGGCAGCCGTGGGCTCACGCGCTTGAACGACTTCGGCGCGTCATACCCCAGTGCCGCGCAGACGAGGGTTTTGGCAACGTTGCCGCGGGTCTTCACCGGCAGGCCGGCGAGGTCGCTCCTGCCGACCAGCTCAGCCTTCAGGAGCATCTCGAGTTCGTCAGGTGTGTAGAAGTAGCCGGAGTCCGCGGTAGCGGGCTCGTTGTAGAGATCTATTCCATGGCGGAAGATTTCGTCGCGAACCTGCCGGGCATGAGCGAGCACCACCGGCGCGCTCACTTCTTACCCTGGCTTGCAGACGTTATTCCGTGCCGGAACTCCACCACGTCGCCGTCGGCCATGACGTACTCCTTGCCCTCCATGCGGACCTTGCCCGCGGCCTTGGCCGCCTGCATGGTGCCGGATTCGACGAGGTCGTCGAAGGACACGATCTCGGCCTTGATGAAGCCGCGCTGGAAGTCGGTGTGGATCTCCCCGGCGGCCTCGGGGGCGGTCGCGCCGCGCTTGATGGTCCAGGCGCGGGTCTCCTTGGGGCCGGCCGTCAGGTAGGTCTGGAGGCCGAGGGTGTCGAAGCCGACGCTGGCGAGGCGGTCGAGGCCGGGTTCGGCCTGGCCGGTGGACTCCAGGAGCTCGCGGGCCTCTTCGTCGTCGAGGTCGATGAGCTCGGACTCGAACTTGGCGTCGAGGACCACGGCCTGGGCCGGGGCCACGAGGGCGCGGAGCTTGGCGGCGAGGTCCTCGTCGGCGACCTGGTCCTCGTCCACGTTGAACACGTAGATGAACGGCTTGGCGGTGAGCAGGTGCAGGTCGTACAGCAGCTCGGTGTCGAGCCCGGCGGCGAAGATCGTCTTGCCCGAGTCGAGGACCTCGTGGGCGGTCTTGACGGCGTCGAGCTTGGCGCGGGCGTCCTTGTTCATGCGCGCTTCGCGTTCGAGGCGCTTGAGGGCGTTCTCGACGGTCTGGAGGTCGGCGAGGATCAGCTCGGTGTTGATGGTCTCGATGTCGTCTACCGGTGAGACCTTGCCGTCGACGTGGGTCACGTTGCCGTCCTCGAAGACCCGCACGACCTGGGCGATCGCGGAGGTCTCGCGGATGTTGGAGAGGAACTGGTTGCCCTTGCCGGCGCCTTCGGAGGCGCCCTTGACCAGGCCCGCGATGTCGACGAACGTGACGGTGGCCGGGAGGACCTTCTCCGAGGAGTAGATCTCGGCGAGCTTCGGGAGCCGGTCGTCGGGGACGGCGACCACGCCGACGTTGGGCTCGATGGTCGCGAACGGGTAGTTCGCCGCGAGGATCTCCGAGCGGGTCAGCGCGTTGAACAGCGTGCTCTTGCCGACGTTGGGCAGGCCGACGATACCGATGCTGAGTTTCACGAGAGACAAGTCTAGGCGCCCGTTCGCGGAGGCCACACGCCGCGACCTCGCAAGGAGTGCCCGCCCACCCGGAGGCCGTGGGGTCGGGTCGGTCGCGTGGCTTCGGCCTCGAACCGGACCCGGGCGGCCGGTACGCGGCGAACGCCGTCCCGATGCGGCTGCCAGCGCGCTCGTACGGCGGGAGTAGGCGCCCGCTCCGAACCGGGGTGTCCGGCGGCTGGGTCGGGGGCGGGCGCCCACGTTCGGGGTCGGCCAGGCGGTGTTTACGAACTCACGGCGAGTCGGTATCCGAGTCCGTTCGTTCGCTCGGGAGGCCGACAACGAAGCGAGCGGGCGAAAGGGCCGGATAGCGGCCGGTGGGGGTTCGCAAACACCGCCTAAGCGGCGAGGAGGCCGATGCCGAGCGTCAGCGTTCCGGCGGCGAGGCTCAGGCCGCCGAGGTAGACCAGGGCGATCGCCCCGTTCGGCGAGGTGCGGTCCTTGCCCGCCATCGCGGCGAAGAACCCGCCGGACATGAGGATCGCGGCCGTCGGGATCGCGGCGCGGGCGGTCCAGCCCCAGAACCCTTCGAGGCCGCTCGCGTCCGCCAGCACGAGCGCGACGAGGCTGAGGATCACCAGCACGCCCGCGTGGGCGTGCCCGGCGCGCGCGAACGACTTCTGGAACTCGGTGAACGGCACCTTCCCGCCCGCGACCCGCAGCAGGAACGTCCCGCCGAACTCGATCGTGACGACGGTGATCAGGGCGATCCCGGCGATGACGCGCGAGGCGTCGCTGAGTGCGATGGCCGATTCGAACATGAGGGTTTCCAATCTCAAGTGGGTGCGACTTCAACGTACGCACACGTCTTGACAATGTCAAGTTGCTCGCTATAGCGTGCCTCGTGACCTTTGACACTGTCAAGATGCACGCTATAGTCGACGTCGTGACCGACCGCTATCACCACGGCGACCTCCGCCGCGCGCTCATCGACGCCGCCGTCGCCTCGATCGAGGAGTCAGGCCCGAGCGCGCTGAGCCTCCGCGCCGTCGCCAAACGCGCCGGGGTCTCCCACGCCGCCCCCGCGCACCACTTCGGCGACAAGGCCGGGCTCCTCACGGCCGTCGCCGCCGAGGGCTTCGACCGCTTCGCCGACGCGCTCGAACTCGCCTGGAAGACAGGGGACTTCCTCGACGTGGGCGCCGCCTACGTCCGCTTCGCCATCGACCACCGGGCCCACTTCGAAGTCATGTTCCGACCCGAACTCGTCCACTCGGACGACCCCGACCTCACCCGCGCCGAGACCCGCTCCCGAGCCGCCCTCCACCGCGGCTCCGGCCAACCCGACCCCCCCGCCGACTACAACCCCACCGCCCTCGCCGCCTGGTCCCTCGCCCACGGCTTCGCCGAACTCCTCCTCGCCGGCAACTTCCCCCCACCAGTCCTCGCCAACCCCGAAGCAGCCTTCCGAGCAATAGCAAAGACAACCCACCTCGGCCGCGACTTACGACGCCCAGAACCGCTCGGTCGCTTCGCGTTGTCGCTCCTCAGCGGCGATGCGCTCCTCGATCTCCTCGTCGGTGAAGAACCGGTGCCGGGTCACGGGCCCGGATCCCTGGCGTTTGGCGTACCCGGTCCTGGCGTTGGTCTTGGCGGTGAAAGTCGCGCCTGCGTGCATCAGCAGCGGCAGCCCGAGAACGGCTGCCAGCGACTCGTGCAACGGCCGCCCGCCCTCGTCGATCGCGATCACGAAGAAGTCGCCGAAGGCGATGAGCGTGATGAGGATGAAGTGGAACCGCAGCATCCGCAACCACGATCGATCGTTTCGGAACGGAAAGAACGAGACGCGGCCCAGCCAGACCTTCAGTCGGTAGTGGGTGTGGCGCAGTGCCGCGACCCCTTCGAGCGGGTATCCCTCCTCGTTCACCACCGGCACGATCCGACTGGTGATGAACAGGGCTGCCCAATACGAACCCGTGACGATCGTCAGGATGATCGCCGCCAGGGTCATTGCGGCGGCGATGCTGACCACCCATTGCGCGGCCATGATGACGGCGGGGTGCTGCGTCCACATCAGTGAGGCTCCGTGCTCGACTCCGCGGCGTGGACTCGCGGCAGCCGTCGGACTCGGACGACCGCGAGCAGGACGGCCCCGGCGACGAGCAGGGCGCCGAAACCGAGACTGGCCGCGACCACGCCGGTCACGAGATCGAGGAACTCGTCGACTTGCTCAGGCCCGATCATCGTCGCCTCGACTCGTCACGTGAGTGTCTTGGGATCGGTTGCTTCCGAACGATTTTGATGCATTCAGGGGCATAGCCGCACATGGTAACGGAGGGTTGCCGTTCGTAATTAAGTTGTTCACAACTAAGTTGTGCGCTACTGTTTTGGCATGGACGTGACGCCGAGGCTTGGTGAGCAGGCTTGTTTTGCGCTTTATGCGGCTTCGAGGGCTGTCGTCGGGTTGTATCGGCCGATGCTCGATCAGTTGGGGTTGACGTATCCGCAGTTCTTGGTGCTCATGGCGTTGTGGGAGCGGGACGGGCGCAGTGTGGGGGACCTCGGGGGTGCGTTGCAGCTCGATTCGGGGACGTTGTCGCCGCTGCTCAAGCGGTTGGAGGCGGCCGGGTTCGTCGAGCGGCGGCGTGATGTCGCGGACGAGCGGCGCGTCACGGTGCACCTCACCGCTTCCGGCGCGGAGCTGGAGCGGCGCGGCTGCGAGATCACCCAGGTCGTCGGGTCCGCCTCGGGGATGCCGTACGAGGAGCTGGTCGCGTTGCGCGACAAGCTCCACGAGTTCACCGAAGCCGTTCGCCGGCACGAATCAACCAGTGAATTAGAGGGGAAACACCATGGAACCGCTGTATGTCGCACACGCCGTCTCTTCGGGCGAGGGTCGCAATGGCCGCGTCGCCACCGACGACGGGCAGATCGATCTCGAACTGGCCATCCAGAAGGAGCTCGGCGGCCCCGGCGGCAAGACCAACCCCGAGCAGCTCTTCGCCGCCGGGTACGCCGCGTGCTTCCACTCGGCGCTCCAGGCCGTGGCCCGCGCCGCGAAGGTCGACCTCGGCGCTTCCACTGTGGAGGCCAGCGTGGGGATCGGCAAGGAGGGCGAGGGCTTCGGCCTGAACGCGATTCTCGAGGTCGCGACGCCTGGCGCTGAGCGCGAGGTCGCCGAGGGCCTGGTCGCCAAGGCGCACCAGGTGTGCCCGTACTCGAACGCCACGAGGGGCAACATCGTGGTCGAGATCGACCTGGTCCAGGCCGCGGGCGAGTAGTGGGACGAGTTTCGGGGGGCCGTCGCATCGCGACGGCCCCCCGGAACATGAATACGGCGGTTCCCGGCGTCAGCCTTCAAAACGGACATTCGCAAGCGCCCCCGATGCAATACTCCCGCCCGGGTACGACATCGCAACCCGGCGAGGCCGCCGAGCGCCGCTTCGCCGCGAGCTCCGTGCCTTCGGCTCTGGGCGACGCGGTCACGTCCGCTGCGCCCCGCCCGTCAGTCGGCTTTGGCCTCGGCCTTCTTTCCCTTGCGGAAGATCTTGCGGCCCAGCCACACCAGAGGGTCGTAGCGGTCGCCCGCGACGCGTTCCTTCATGGGGATGATCGCGTTGTCGGTGATGCGGATGTGCTCGGGGCAGACCTCGGTGCAGCATTTGGTGATGTTGCAGTAGCCCATGCCCTGGTCGTCCTGGGCGTGCTCGCGGCGGTCGTCCCTCGCGTCGAGCGGGTGCATGTCGAGTTCGGCCGCGCGGATGAACAGGCGCGGGCCCGAGAACGGCGGTTTGTTGTCCTCGTGGTCGCGGACCACGTGGCAGGTGTTCTGGCACAGGAAGCACTCGATGCACTTGCGGAACTCCTGGCTGCGTTCCACGTCGACCTGCTGCATCCGGTACTCGCCGGGGGCCACGCCCTCCGGCGGGGCGAACGCGGGCATCTCGCGGGCCTTCTCGTAGTTGAAGCTCACGTCGGTGACCAGGTCGCGGACCACCGGGAACGTGCGCAGCGGGGTGATCGTGACCGTCTGGCCGTCCTCGAAGAGGTTCATCCGCGTCATGCACATCAGCCGCGGCATCCCGTTGACCTCCGCCGAGCACGAACCGCACTTGCCGGCCTTGCAGTTCCACCGCACCGCGAGGTCGGGCGCCTGCTCGGCCTGGATGCGGTGCACCACGTCGAGGATCACCTCGCCCTCGTTGACCTGGACGTCGAACTCCTCGAAGTCCCCGCCCTCGTCGTCGCCGCGCCACACCCGGAAGGTTCTCGTGCTCATCGGGTCTCCTCCGCTCCGCTGGTCGAGGATTCGCCGTACTCCTCGGGGGTCATGTACTTGGCCAGTTCGGCGGTGTCGAAGAGCCCCAGCAGTTCCGGGGTCATCGTGGGGACCGGCTGACGCAGCAGCCGCACCTCGCCGCCGTCGAGGGTGATCACCAGGTTCGTCTTGCGCCACTCCGGGTTCATGCCCGGAGCGTCCTCTCGCGTGTGTCCGCCGCGCGACTCGCCGCGCTCCAGCGCCGCCAGCGCCGTCGACACCGAGCACAGGTACATGTTCCGCAGGTCCAGCGCCAGGTGCCAGCCGGGGTTGTACGCCCGGCCGCCCACCGCGGTGACGTTGTCGATGCGCGGCTCCAGCGCCGTCAGCTCCGTCAGCGCCTCCTCCAATTCGCCCGCGCGGCGGATGATCCCGACCAGGCGGCCGTTGATCGCCTGGAGCGCGTTCTGGAGCTCGTACGGGTTCTCGCCGTCGTTCCCGAAGGGCCGCAACGCCTCTTCGGCCGCGGCCTCGATCTCGGCCTCGTTCAGCTTCGCGACCTGCGACGCCTCGGCGTGCGCCGCCGCGTGCTCCCCGGCCCGCTTCCCGAAGACCAGGAGGTCCGAAAGGGAGTTCCCGCCCAGGCGGTTCGAGCCGTGCATCCCGCCCGAGACCTCACCGGCCGCGAACAGGCCCGGGACCGCCGAGGCCGCCGTGTCGGCGTCGACCTCGATGCCGCCCATGATGTAGTGGCAGGTCGGGCCCACCTCCATCGGCTCGGCGGTGATGTCGACGTCGGCGAGTTCCTTGAACTGGTGGTACATCGAAGGCAGCCCGCGCCGGATCGTCTCGGCGTCGCGCCGGGACGCGATGTCGAGGTACACCCCGCCGTGCTCGGAACCCCTGCCCGCCTTGACCTCCGAGTTGATGGCCCGCGCGACCTCGTCGCGCGGCAGGAGCTCGGGCGGCCTGCGGTTGTGGTCGGGGTCGGTGTACCAGCGGTCGGCCTCCTCGGGGTTGTCGGCGTACTGCGCCTTGAACACCTCGGGGATGTAGTCGAACATGAACCGCTTGCCCTCGGAGTTCTTGAGCACCCCGCCGTCCCCGCGCACCGACTCGGTGACCAGGATGCCGCGAACCGAAGGGGGCCAGACCATCCCGGTGGGATGGAACTGGATGAACTCCATGTTGATCAGACGAGCTCCGGCCCGCAGCGCCAGCGCGTGACCGTCCCCTGTGTACTCCCACGAGTTCGAGGTGACCTTGAACGACCGCCCGATCCCGCCCGTGGCCAGCACGACCGCGGGCGCCGAGATCGCCAGGAACCGCCCGGTCCCCCTCCGGTACCCGAACGCGCCCTTGATGACACCGCCCTCGGTGAACAGCTCCGTGATCGTGGTCTCGTCGATCACCTGGAGCTGGTCCGGGCCCTCCCCGGCCGCCTCGTCGTCCTGCTGGAGCGAGACGAGCTTCTGCTGGAGGGTGCGGATCAGTTCGAGGCCGGTGCGGTCGCCCACGTGAGCCAGCCGCGGGTACTCGTGACCGCCGAAGTTGCGCTGGCTGATCTTCCCGTCCGCGGTGCGGTCGAACAGGGCCCCATAGGTCTCCAGTTCCCAGATCCGCTCGGGCGCCTCCTTGGCGTGGAGCTCGGCCATCCGGTAGTTGTTGAGGAACTTGCCTCCGCGCAGCGTGTCGCGGAAGTGGACCTGCCAGTTGTCGTTCGAGTTGACGTTCCCCATCGCGGCGGCCGCGCCCCCCTCGGCCATGACCGTGTGGGCCTTGCCGAACAGGGACTTGGAGATGACGATGACGCTCTTGCCCGCGAGCCGCGCCTCGACGGCGGCCCGCAGGCCCGCGCCGCCCGCCCCGATGACGAGGACGTCGCACGCGAGGTGCTCGACGTCGTTGATGTCGTTGTCGCTCATAGTGTCTGCCCTACCCAACGCTGCGTTAGTTGACGAACCGGAGGTCGGTGATCCAGCCCGCGGCCACGGACATGACGTAGAAGTCGGTGAGCGCCAGGGACGCCAGCGTGATCCAGGCCCACATCATGTGGCGGGCGTTGAGCGCGCTGGAGATCGTCCAGAAGCGGTACCGGATCGGGTGTTTCGAGAAGTGCTTGAGCCGCCCGCCCATGACGTGGCGGCACGAGTGGCAGCCGAGCGTGTAGCACCACAGGAGCACCACGTTGGCTGTCAGGACGAGGTTCCCCATCCCGAAGCCGAACCCGTCGGGGGAGTGGAACGCGAGCACCGCGTCCCAGGTGTTGATGAGCGAGATCGCCACGGCCGCATAGAAGAAGTACCGGTGGAGGTTCTGCCCGATGAGCGGGAAGCGGGTCTCGCCGGTGTACTTGGCGTGCCCGTCGGGGACGGCGCACGCCGGGGGCGAGAGCCAGAACGACCGGTAGTAGGCCTTGCGGTAGTAGTAGCAGGTGAGGCGGAACGCCAGCAGGAACGGCAGACTCAAGGCCGCGTAGGGGATGAGCGGACTGTCCGGGATGAACCGTCCGAAGTGGGCGGACTCGGGGACGCATCCGGTGGAGACGCACGGGGAGTAGAACGGCGTCAGGTAGTGGTAGTCGGCGACCCAGTAGTCGCCTTGGTAGAAGACCCGGAAGGTCGCGTACGCGACCCAGGCGGTGATGCCGAGAACCGTCAGGATCGGGCCCCGCCTCCAGTTGTCGATCCGCAGGTTCCGCGCCTTGATGGCGGCCCTCGGCGGCGACGAGACGGCAGTGTCTTCGGTCGTGGTCATCAGCGCAGGATAGCCCCAATAGTGCGACCGAAGCGCATGGGGTGCATCACAATTACGAGCTTTTCTCTTACTGGGACTGTAGATTGCAAAGTTTCATCTGCGCCCTCAAGGTGACTGACGGGACCTGAGTGGCGCGTGTCCACCCGGCCGCTGGCTAGGCTTGCCCCATGAGCGCACGCGGCATCCTGTTCGTCCACGCCCACCCCGACGACGAGACCGTCGGCACCGGGGCGACCCTCGCCCACTACGCCGCCCGGCCCGAAGTCCACCTGACCGTGGTCACCTGCACCCTCGGCGAGGAGGGCGAGATCCGCGTCCCGGCCCTCGAAGGGCTCGCCGCCGATCGCGCCGACCAGCTCGGCGGCTACCGCTACTGGGAGTACCGCCGCGCCACCGCCGCGCTCGGGGTCGCCGACACCTGCTTCCTCGGCGGCGTGGGCCGCTGGCGAGACTCGGGGATGATGGGCACCCCCGCCAACCGCCACCCGCGCGCGTTCTGGGGCGCCGACGTGGACGAGGCCGCCGCCGACCTGGTCGCCGTGATCCGCGACCGCCGTCCCGAAGTGCTCGTCACCTACGACCCCGACGGGTTCTACGGCCACCCCGACCACATCCAGGCCCACCGGGTGGCGATGCGCGCCGCCGAACTCGCCGCCGACCACGAGTTCCGCCCCGACCTCGGCACCGCCCACGACATCGCCAAGATCTACTGGACCACCATGCCGCGCAGTGCGATCGAGGCTCAGTTCGGGGCCTTCGCCAACGCGCCGGACAACCCGTTCGCGGGCGTGGCCGCAGTCGAGGACCTGCCTTTCGGGGTCCCCGACGACGAGATCGACGCCGCGATCACCGCGAGTGCCGAGGCCACCGCCCGCAAGCGTGAGGCCATGACCGAGTACGCGACTCAGATCGCCCCCGGCGACTGGCTCGACATGCTCGGCGACAAACTCGGCGACGCCTTCGCCGTGGAGCACTACCGCCTCGTCAAGGGCCCGAGGGGCCCCCTCGACGACCACGGCTGGGAGACCGACCTCCTCTCCTGAACCGATCGCAAGTCCACAGTCGACCGTCATCGCGACGGTCGGCCCTTTGGCGTGCGCCCGGAACTGATGCGAATTGCCCCGATCATGCGCTTGAGTCAAACGCTTGCTTGTACAAGAAGACCAGTCGCTGACCCTATCGCCATGCGTACTTAAGCGCTATAGTCAAGCTCAGCCACGGAGACGTGGTCACCATGCAACGACGCAGAAGGGTGACTCCTCATGACCGAACCCATCGACCGCCGCAGTGTGCTGCGGCGCACCGCCTCCGCCTCGATCGGCGCGCTCGCGCTGACCGCCGGAGGCCTCTCGGTGGCCTCCGCCGCCTCGGCCGCCCCCACGACCCGCCAAGCCGCGGAGGCGAAGCGCATCGTCTACGTCGAGGTCAACGACAACGACATGGCCAACGCCGCCGACTACACCCTCCAAGGCACGAACCGGCCCGCGTTCGACATCGCGATCATCTTCGCCGCGAACATCAACTACGACAGCGGATCGGGCTCGGCCTACCTCCACCTCAACGAGCGCGTGACCGAGACGCTCAGCGACGCCGCCAACCAGATCCGCCCGCTCCAGCAGCGCGGCATCAAGGTCCTGCTGTCCATTCTGGGCAACCACCAACCCGCGGGCATCGCGAACTTCCCGTCCCGCGAGACCGCGGCCGCGTTCGCCGACGAACTCGCCGCCGTGGTCAGCGACTACGGCCTCGACGGCATCGACTTCGACGACGAGTACTCCAACTACAACGGCGGCGGCAACGGGCCGGCCAACGCCAGCTCCTTCGTGTACCTGGTGGACGAGCTGCGCGACCGGCTCGGCCCGGACAAGCTGATCACGTTCTACAAGATCGGCCCGGCCGCCGGAGCCACCGAATACGGCGGCATCCGCGCGGGCGACATCCTCGACTACTCCTGGAACCCCTGGTACGGCCAGTGGAGCGTGCCCTCGGTGACCGGCATGGACGACTCCCAGCTCGCCCCCGGCGCGATCGACCTCACCCAGACCTCCTCGGGCACGGCAGCGAACTTCGCGAACCGTACCGTCAACGAGGGCTACGGCGCGATCATCACCTACAACCTCGTAGCCGGCAACCACGCCAGTTACATCTCGGGAATCACCAAGCCGCTCACCGGACTCGACACGGTCCACGACCCGCACTAACAGACCTTCGGGGGCGGCGCGAAACCGCACCGCCCCCGTTCAGTCCAGGTTGAACAGTTCGAGCTGGCGCAGGCTCAGGGCCGAGACGGCTCGCACGCGGAGCATTCTTGCTTCGACCGGTTCGGCGAATGTGAACGGTGTGGTGCGATCGGCATGCAGCGCTTCGGTGTGCGTGGTCGTGAGCGGGCGCCACCGGGTGCCGTCGTCGCTGGCCTCCCACACGAACTCGCCATCGCTCTCGGCGGTGACCGTCACGTCCGTGACGCGTACGCTCCGCTCGAAATCCCAGCCGGCCCAATCGTCTGGGGCCAGGGACACCGAGGCGCCCGATTGGCCGTCGTCGAACACGATCGCCGAATCCGAAATGGACCCGACCGCGCCGCCTTCGGTCCCGGTGAGGTCCGGTCGCCACGGCTCGACCGTCGACTTCCCTTGCCACAACGGGCTTCGCGAGGCCTCGGCCGCGTCGTCGGTGAACCGCAGTTCCAACTCCACATCACCGGCGAACGCGGCCACGTCGAGCACCGGGCGATCCAGCGCCACTCCATTCACGCGCGCCTCGACCAAGTAGGCGGCCTCCGGAGTCGAACGGCGCGAACGGATTCGCAGCCGCCCGCCGCCGGTCCGCACCGATACGTCGTCATACAGGGGGCTGCCGATCCGCAGCTCACCCGAAGCGAGCAGCAGCGGGTACAGCCCCAAGGCCGACCACAGCCACCACATGCTCATCTCGCCGTTGTCCTCGTCGCCGGGGAACCCCTGGCCGATCACGGCCCCGGCGAACAGCCGCCGGGCCAGGCCCGCCGCGATTTCGCCCGCGCGCCAAGGCTCGTCGCCGAACACGTGCATCCACGGGATGTGGTGCGCGGGCTGGTTCGAGATCGCGCACATGCCCGAGCGCTGCGCCCGCGCCTCGCGCTGCTCGTGGATGACCGTGCCGTACGTGCCCCCGAACGCCTCGTCGGCGGTCTCGGGCTCGGCGAACAGGCGGTCCAGGTGCGTGCGCAGCCCGGCCGGGCCGCCGTACGACTCCGCGAGCCCGGGTCCATCATGGACCGCACTCACCGACATGCCCCACGCGTTCGTCTCGACGTTGTCGCCGCCCCACACACGCGGGTCGAACGGCTCGGCCGCGAACTCGCCGTCATCACCACGGCCCCTGAAGAAACCAGCCTCGGCGTCGAACAGCACCCGGTACGACCGCGACCGGTTCGCGAAGTACCGCGCGAACGCCCGGTACCGCGCCGCGTCCCCGGCTTCGGCCAGCTGCGACGCGAACCGCGCGATCCCGTCATCGCTGACCGCGTTCTCCAGGCTCCAGCTCATGCCCTCGGGCACCGCGCTCGAGACGTACCCGGTGAACCGGGCCCGGTCGATCCTCTTGCGGCCCTGGCGAGGATCGGCCGCGGGCTCGCACGCGTTGCGCCACGCGCTCGCGAAGGCGTCTTCGCGAGCGAACGGCACGCCCCAGCGTGCGGCGTCGGCGAAGATCTGATCTGACGACGTGCCCACCATGCAGTCGACATACCCCGGCCCACTCCAGCGCGCCATGTACCCGCCGCGCCGCCACTGCTCCAGCAGCCCGTCGAGCATCGCGCCCGTGGCGGCCGGATCGAGCAGCGCGAACGCGGTCCAGGTGGTGCGGTAAGTGTCCCAGTAGCCGTTGTTGACGAACAGTGAGCCCTCGACGGCCGCAGGGCCGCCGGGCCCGGCCGGGACCATCGGGTCCGCGAACGTCCACTGTGGCTCATCGGTGGTGCCGGTGTTCTCGGCCGCGCGATTGGGGTACAGGTGCAGCCGGTAGAGCGCGCTCGCCGCGCGGGCCCGGTGCTCTTCGTCGGCGAGCGAACGGAACTCACGGTCATCCGGTTCAAGCTCAGGCAGCTCGACCGCGTCGAGCAGCCCGTCCCACTCCGCTTGCAACGCCGAGCGGAGGTCTTCGAACGAGTGCTCCTCGCCCAGTTCCTGCTCCAGCGAACGCCGCGCCTGCTCGACCGAGAGGAACGACTGCGCCACGCGCACTTCGAGTTCCCCACTGCCCGCGATGAAGCCCGCCGTGCGCGGTCTGCCGTCGTCGTCGAGCATCCCGGTCGCCGTCACCGCCGAGGAAGCGCGCCCGGCGAAGTACGTGCGCGGCGCGTTGCCCCAATCGGCCGAGCCCTCGGGGATCCACCCGTGGAACGAACCGTCGGCGGCGACATGCAGCTCCCCGGCATCGGTCAGCTGGTCGACCACGAAACCGACGGCCCCTTCGGCGCGGGCCCGGAACGCGCCGCCGTGATCGGTCGCGGTCACTTCCAGATCGAGGCAGCCGAGGTCCGCGCGGTAGACGTGCGGCCTGGCGACCTCCGACCCGGGTTCGATCCAACGCCTGCGTCCCGAACGCGACGAGACCGCCTCCCCGGTGAACGGCATCAGTTGCAGCACACCGCGATCGTCGATCCACGGGCTCGGCTGGTGCGAGAACTGCACCGCTTCGAGCCTGCGGCCCTGCGGGTCGTCGTGCACCGACCACCGGTAGGGCCACGCCGAATTCGCGGCGTCGGTCGCCGGGGTCAGGAAGCAGAAGCCGTGGGGCCGTGCGGTGATCGGGATGGTGTTCCCGCGCGAGAACCGCGACCCGGAATGACTGCCGCGCCGCGTGTCGACCCGCTCGGCGGGGGACAGGTCGCTTGTCTCGCGGGTGGAGACGACGACTTCAACGAATCCCGAAGCCTCGGTGCCCTCCAGAGTGGACGTACCGAGCACGACCTCGACGGCCCCCTCGCGTCCCGCCCACGCCCCGAGTGCGACGGCATCGGCGTTCCACTGCTCGGGCATCGACCACGCGGCCGCGAACTGCGCCTCGGGGTCGATCGCCACGTCGTAGCGGTCCCGAACGCGCGCTTCGTCACTCAGGCGCGACCCGTCCGCGAACGCGACGTCGATCGTGACCGCGAGCGCGGCGTGCGGCGCGTGCACCGCGTCGGGGCCGTCGGCGTAGAACGCCCACTCGACGACCGTGTCCGGCCTGATCCGCACCGATTCGAGGCCCGGGACCGCGACGCGCTGCGCGCCTTCGCCCGGGTCGAACCGGTAGGCGAACACCTGCCCGCCGAGCACACCGGCGTGGGGCCTGGACGAGGGCGGGTCGGCCGGGCCGTCGGCCTCGATCAGTTCGCTCAACCTTTGACCGCGCCTTCCTGAACGCCTTTGAAGAAGTACCGCTGGAGGATCGAGAAGACCACGATGATCGGCACGAGCGCCACCATAGTCCCCGCCGCGATCAAGCGCGGGTCGGGTGAGAAGTTCGAGTTGAGGTACGCCATGCCCACCGTCAGCGTGTATTTCGACGGCTCGGTCAGGACCATGAGCGGCCACAGGTAGTCGTCCCACGCCCCGATGAAGGTGAAGATCGCGACCACGCTGGCCATGCCGCGCACGTTGGGCCACACCACGTGTCGGATGCGCTGCCAGGTGGTCGCGCCGTCCACCACGGCCGCGTCGAGCACGTCTTTCGGAATCATGCGGCAGGCGGTGGCGATGAGCAGCACGTTCATGGCCGCGATCGCGCCGGGCAGGAACACGCCCCACAGGGAGTTCCCGAGGCCGAGTCCGTTGACGGTCAACAGGTTCGAGGTGATCGTGACCTCGGCGGGCAGCAGCATCGTGGAGAGCAGGACGCCCAGGACGATGAATTTGCCGCGGAACCGCATGCACGCCAGTGCGTAGCCGCCGAGCACGGCCAGCACCACGTTCGTCAGCACCGACCCGGTCGCGACGAGCAGCGAGTGGAACGCGTAGCGGTAGACGGGCACGACCTCGGCGACCGTGCCGTAGTTCTGGAAGGTCGGCTCCTGCGGGATCAGGCTGGGCGGGAACGAGTAGAGGTCTTCGCCGGGGCCTTTGAACGAGGTCGAGAGCTGCCACAGCAGCGGGCCGATCACGATGGCGAACACGAGGAGGAGCAGCGCGTAGCGCAGGATCAGGCCGGCCATCGTGGGCTTGGTCGGGTCGCCCGCGCCGCGGCCGCGCCGGGTGGTGCGGGCCCGCTTCGCCCGCCGGGCCTCGGGGCGTTCGGTCGCAGCGGTCATGCGGGCACCTTCGTCTTCTTCTCGCGGTTCATGAATGCGATGCCGAGCAGCGGCAGGAGCGTCAGCAGGAACAGGACCACGCTGATGGCGGCCGCGTAGCCGAGGTTGCCGGACAGGCCGGACCCGACCTGGCGGATGAGCATGACGATCGACATGTCGTAGCCCCCTGGGCCGCCGGTGCCGTTGGAGAGGATGTCGAGTTCGGTGAACACGCGCATGGCCGAGACGGCGACCAGCGCGGACACGAGCATCATCGCGCCCCGCACACCCGGGATGGTGACGTTGAGGAAGCGGCGGAACGGCCCGGCGCCGTCCATCATGGCCGCTTCGTGGAGTTCCTTGCCCACGTTGCCGAGGGCCGCGAGGTACACGACCATGTAGTAGCCGAGTCCCTTCCAGACGGTCAGCAGGATCGCGCACGCCAGCAGCCACCACCGGTCGACCAGGAACGCGATCGGCTTGTCCACCAGGCCCATCCATTCGAGGGCCTGGTTGAGGACGCCGCGGCTGTCGAAGATCCAGCTCCAGATGAGCGCCACGACCACGGCCGAGGCGACCACGGGGAAGTAGAAGGTGGTGCGGAAGATCGCGATGCCGGGGATCTGCTTCTCCACCAGGAGCGCCAAGAGCAGCGGCAGGATCGTCAACAGCGGCACGCACACCACCACGAACACCAGGCACGTGATGAGCGCGTACCCGAACTGCTCGTCTGAGAGGAGCCGCTCGTACTGCGCGAACCCGACCGGCTGGGCCGGGCGCAGCGGCCGGGCGTCGGTGAAGCTCAAGATGACCGTGTTGACGAACGGCCACAGGGAGAAGACCAGCACCCAGATGAGGGCGGGACCGGCCAGAAGCCAAGGGGTGAACCATTTGTGGGATCTCAAGGGTCTGCTTTCCTCTGGGTGCCTGGCGCTTCGGGTCGAGCGGTGGCCGCGCCGGAGGGTCGGCGCGGCCGCACTCGCTACTGGTCGATGCGGTTCTCGTTGGCGTAGGCCACGATCGCGTCGAGCGCCTCCTGGGCGGTGGTGTCGCCGCGCACCGCGAGGGCGAGCTGCTGCGTGGCGTAGTCGGTCATCGAGCCGGTCCACTGGAACGGCATCGCGCGCCCGCCTTCGAGGGCGGTGAACATGACGTTGAGGGCGTCGGCCTGGGCCGGGGTCATGTCCTGCGTGACCGTGGCGGCGACCTCTTCGGCCCCTTCGGCGGTGCCGGGCGCGAACCCGGCGGCCAGGGTGGTGAACTCGACCTGGTTCTGCTGGTTGGTCACGTACTCGGCGAACGCGAGCGCGGTGGCCGGGTTCTCCGAGGTCGAGGCCACGTTGATGCCCTGCACGTACAGCGGCGGGATGCCCTGGCGCGGGGTCGCGACGGTGCTCTCCAGGAGCGAGGGGGCCTTGGTCTCCAGGTCGCCGGCGAAGCCGGGGCCGCCGGTGGTGAAGGCGACCTTGCCCTGGAGGAACATCTCGGCGTTGCCCGCGTAGGAGCCGGTCAGCGCCTCGGGCGGCATGGCCCCGGCGGCGTACGCGTCGGCGTAGCCCTGGACCAGCGCGGCGGCCTCGGGCGTGTTGAAGATGAACGTGCCGTCCTCGTCCATCAGCTCGATGCCGTTGGCGATGAACACGTCGACGGTCGGCATGGACGAGATGAGCATGACGTCGCCGTCGGATTCGGCCGCGACCCGTTCGCCGAGGGCCAGCCACTCGTCGACCGTGGCGGGCAGGTTCTCCTGGGTCACGCCGTACGGTTCGAGCTTGGCGAGGTCCCACCAGGACACGTCGCTGCCGAGGTACCAGGGGAGGCCGTAGGTGCCCTCGACGCCGGTGAACTCGCTGTAGGCCTGCCAGCCGCCCGCGTTGTACTTGGCTTCGAGCTCGGGGTCGGCCTCGGCGAGGTTGAGCAGCTGCCCGGCCTGGACCAGCGGGAACGCGATGTCCGGGGGCAGGTTGAGCACGTCGGGCAGGGTGCCGGAGGAGGCCTGGCTGAGGATCTTGTCCTGGTAGCCCTCGCCGGGCTGGTCGATCCACTCGACCGTGACGTCGGGGTGCTCGGCCTCGAAGTCGGCGATGAGCCCCTCGAAGTAGGGCGTGAAGGTCTCGTTCTGGAGCGACCAGGTCTGGAACTTGATGGTGCCGGAGAGTTCCCCGGAGGTGTCGATGGGGCCGCTGGTGCCGGTGTCGGCGCCGCCGCCGGTGCACCCGGAGAGGACGAGGGATCCTGCCGCGGCGACCGCCGCCAGCTTGCCCAGGCGTGTGAACAGCTTCATTTCTCGCTTCTTCCTTGAACCGAAAAGGGGTGACGCGTATCCGAATCGGTTCGGATACTACAGCGCTTTAGTTGCATCCAAACACTGCGATGCTCCGCTTGTCAAGCCGACCCCCTCACGCGCGCGGCGCGCCGGTCGACTCGCGGTGCACCACCCGGGTCGCCACGGCCTCCTGCTCGACCGCCTCACCGGCGATGAGCTGGAGGATCTCGGCCGCCGCGGTGCGACCCAGCGCCACCGCGTCCCGGCTGAGCGCGGTGATCGTCGGATGCAGGACCTGACAGGTCGTGGAGTCCTCCCACGACAGGACCGACACGTCCCCGGGCACCGCCAGCCCCAGCGACGCGAGCGTGCTCATCCCCGCGATCGCCATGACCTCGGAGTCGTACACGATCGCCGTGGGCGGCCGCGGGGCCCCGGCCAGGCGCGCCGTGGCCTCCCGCGCCCGCTCGGGGTCGAAGTTCCCGGCCAGCGACTGGCCCCACACGCCCTGGTCGACGCAGAACTCCGAGAACGCGTCCATGCGCTCGGAGATGTGCCGGAAGGCCTGATCGCCGGTCACGTAGGCGACGCGGTCGTGCCCGAGCCCGTGCAGGTGGTCCATGATCAGCCGCATCGCCCCGGCGTTGTCGACCTCGAGGGACCGGATCGACTTCTCGTTCGTGTGCCCGCCCACCACGATCGTGGGGTGGTCCAGGCTCGCCAGCGCCTCGATGCGCGGGTCGTCGATGCGCGGGTCGAGCACCAGGATGCCGTCGACCCGGCCGTCGAGGATCCACGCCTGGTGGATCGCGCTCTCGGCCGCGGTGTCCTCGGCCATCTGGAGCATCAGCGAGAAGCCGCGCCCGCTCAACGTGGCCTGCACGCCCGCGATGAACTTCGAGAAGAAGATCTCCTCCCCGATCACCTCCGCGGGCCTGGCGAGCACCAGGCCCACCGCCTCGGAGTTCTTCCCCATGAGCGTCTGCGCCGCGTGGCTGGGCCGCCAGCGCAGCTCCCTGGCCACGTCCAGGATGCGGGCCCGGGTCGCGTCCGAGACGCCCGGTTTCCCGTTGACCGCCAACGACACCGCGCCGCTGGTGACCCCGGCCCTCTCGGCGATGTCGGCGATCGTCACGCGTCGGCGCTTGCGCGGTGGATCGGCGGGGGTGGTTTCGTCGACCATGCCGGACTCCCTCTGCTCAACTGCTTGATCGTCGACAGTATCCGAGGGGCCGGAGCGAGCGCGGGCGGCGCTTGACTAAAGCGCTACAGTAACGGTGACAACGACCGAGCCCCGCGGGGCGCACCGACGGTGAGCGAAGAGAGGTAGCACATGAGGTTCGGCGTCAACTACACGCCGCGCGTCGGGTGGTTCCACCACTGGATCGATTTCGACGCGGGCGAAGTCGCCCGCGACTTCGACGCGATACGCGAGCTCGGGGCCGACCACGTGCGCGTGTTCCCGCTCTGGCCGATCTTCCAGCCCAACCCCACCGCGATCAGCGCGGCCGCGCTGGGCCATCTCGACCGGGTCATCGAACTCGCCGACGAACGCGGCCTCGACGTCGCGGTCGACGGCCTCCAAGGGCACCTGTCGAGCTTCGACTTCCTGCCGTCCTGGCTGGTCTCCTGGCACGACCGCAACATGTTCACCGACGAGCACGCGGTGGCCGCCACCGCCCGCTACCTGGAGGCGCTCTCGCGTACCGCGGCGGCGCACCCGAACGCGTTCGCCGTGACCGTGGGCAACGAGGTCAACCAGTTCACCGGCACGGTCCACCCGCAGCCGCATCCGGCCACGACCCCCGAGATCTCGGCCTGGCTCGACCGCATGATCGGCGCGATCCGCACCGGCGCGCCCGGACTGCTGGCGCTGCACGCCTGCTACGACGCGAGCTGGTACGACGACACGCAGCCGTTCACCCTCGAACACGTTGCGCGCCAAGGCGACTTGAGCGTGGCGCACTCGTGGGTCTTCAACGGCACCGCGCAGCGGTTCGGACCCGACGCGTTCGAGACCCGCGCGCACGCGCGCTACATGGTCGAGGTCGCCAGGGCGTTCCAGACCGATCCGGGCCGCGGTATCTGGGCCCAGGAACTCGGCGCGCCGCGCAACGTGCTGCCCGCCGAATCCATTCAGGGGTTCATCGACGGCACCGTCGAGCAACTCGCTGAGGCCCCAGGCCTGTTCGGCATCACCTGGTGGTGCTCGCACGACGTGAGCCGATCCCTCGGGGACTTCCCCGAACTCGAATACGACCTCGGCCTGATCGACGAGCACGGCCGGATCAAACCCGAGGGCCGCCTCGTCAGAGAAGCGGTCGCGCGCGCCAAAGAGCAGACCCCCCAAGCGAACCCGTCCGTGATCGACCTGGACCTCGCCGCCGTCGGCGGCCGGGCCGCGCTCGCCCCCGGCGGAGATTTCTGGACCGCCTACATGGACCAGGCCCGAGACGGTGGTCATCCCCGGATTCGCCTGGTTGAATCGAACGCCGTCCGCGCGCACGACGAGGTGCCCGCGAAGGAAGGAAGTACCGCAGATGCATGACAACCAGACCATCACCCTGGGTCGAGTCACGCGGGTGCTGACCGAGCGCCTGCGTCCGGCCGTCTACTCCCAGCCCCAGCCCCTCGACATCGCCGCGCACGCGGTCGACGGCGAGCCCATTCCTTCAGCGCAGGGCCTGAGCTCCGAGTACGCCCCGATCAAGGTCGGCGACCGGTGGGGTCGCGCGTGGGGCACCACCTGGCTGCGCCTGACCGGCGAAGTCCCCGAGTCCTTCGCGGGCCGCCGCGTCGAGATCCTCGCCGACCTCGGCTTCGACCCGAACATGCCCGGCTTCCAGGCCGAAGGCCTGGTCTACACCGCAGACGGCGAGGCCGTGCGCTCGCTCAACCCGCGCGCGCAGTGGATCCCCGTCTCGCCCCAGGCGAGGGGTGGCGAGCGGATCGAGTACTACGTCGAGGCCGCCTCGAACCCCGTCCTGCTCGACTACCACCCCTTCCTGCCCACCGAGGAAGGCGACGTCCTCACCTCCAGCGACGAGGAGCTGTACCGGATCCGCCGCGTCGACGTGTGCGTGTTCGAAGAGGAGGTCTACGAACTCGTCCACGACGTCGAGGTCCTCCACCAGCTCGCCGTCGAACTCCCCGAGGAGTCCGCGCGCCGCGCCCGCATCCTCCGCTCCCTCAACGCCGCGCTCGACCGCGTCGACCTCCAGGACATCCCCGGCACGGCCGCCGCCGCGCGCGAGGAGCTGCGCGAGGTCCTCGCCAGCCCGGCCGAGCCGAGCGCGCACCGCCTCTCGGCGGTCGGCCACGCGCACATCGACTCCGCGTGGCTGTGGCCGCTGCGCGAGACCGTCCGCAAGGTCTCGCGCACCTCCAGTTCGATGGTCACGCTCTTGGACGAGGACTCCGACTTCGTCTACGCGATGTCGAGCGCCCAGCAGTTCGCGTGGATGAAGCAGGACCGCCCCGAGGTCTTCGCCCGCGTCAAGAAGGCCGTCGAGGACGGGCGCTTCGTGCCCATCGGCGGCATGTGGATCGAGCCCGACGCGGTCCTGCCCTCCGGCGAGAGCTTCATCCGCCAGATCAGTCAGGGCCAGCGGTTCTTCCGCGAGGAGTTCGGGATCGAATGCCGTGGCGCGTGGCTGCCGGACAGCTTCGGGTACTCCGGGGCGCTCCCGCAGATCCTCGTCGGCTCCGGGTTCGACTGGTTCCTCACCCAGAAGATCTCCTGGAACCAGGTCAACCGCTTCCCCCACCACACGTTCCTGTGGGAGGGCAACGACGGCTCCCGGATCTTCACCCACTTCCCGCCGATGGACACCTACAACGCCCAGCTCTCGGGCGAGGAGGTCCAGCGCGCGGCGAAGCAGTTCAAGGAGAAGTCCGTGGCGCGGCACTCCCTGGCCCCCACCGGGTGGGGCGACGGCGGCGGCGGCACCACCCGCGAGATGCTCGCGCGCGCCAAGCGCATGGCCGACCTCGAAGGCAGCCCGCGGGTCGTGTTCGAGTCGCCCAACGAGTTCTTCGACAAGGCCATGGCCGAACTGCCCGACCCCGGCGTGTGGCGCGGCGAGCTGTACCTCGAACTCCACCGCGGCACGTTCACCACCCAGCACCGCACCAAGCAGGGCAACCGCACCAGCGAGCGGCTCCTGGCCGAGGCCGAGCTGTGGGCCGCCACGGCCGCGGCCCGCACCGGGCACGCCTACCCGTACGACGAGTTCGATGCCCTGTGGCAGGAGGTCCTGCTCCTCCAGTTCCACGACATCCTCCCCGGGACCTCGATCGCGTGGGTCCACCGCGAGGCCGAGGAACGCTACGCCCGCGTCGCGGCCTCGCTGCGCCGCATCATCGAAGAGGCCCTCGCCGCGCTCGGCGTCAGCGCCGGTCCCGACGGCCTCGACGCGGCCCCCGTGGGCGCCGAACTCGCGCTCAACGCCGCCCCGGTCGCCCGCCGCGGCGTCCCGGCCGCCGCCGTGGCCGTGGCCGACCCCGCGGCGCCGGTCTCGGCACGCGCGGAAGGGAACTCGTTCGTCCTGGAGTCGGCGTCGGTGCGCGTCGAGATCGACGACCGCGGCCTGGTCCAGAGCCTGGTCGACCGCGCCACCGGCCGCGAGGCCATCGCCCCCGGCCGGGCCGGGAACGCGTTGCAGCTGCACCAGGACTTCCCGAACATGTGGGACGCCTGGGATGTCGACGAGCACTACTTCGCGATGCGCGAGGACCTCGACGGCCCCGCCGAGGTCGCGCTCGACGGCGAGGCCGTGGTGGTCCGCCGCTCCTTCGGCGACTCCTCGATCGAGCAGCGGCTCTCGCTGTCCGACGACGGCCGCGTCCTGGTCGTCGACTGCGACATCGACTGGCAGGAGGAGGAGAAGTTCCTCAAGCTCGCCTTCCCCGTCGAGGTGTTCACCGACGAGGTCGTGGCCGAGACCCAGTTCGGCCACCACCGCCGCTCCAACCACACCAACACCTCGTGGGAGGCCGCGCGGTTCGAGACCCACGCGCAGCGCTGGTTCCTGGTGCGCGAACCCGACTTCGGGGTCGCGTTCCTCAACGAGTCCAGCCACGGCTTCGACGTCGCCCGCGAGAGCGAGGGCCGCGACGTGGTCCAAAACGCCCGGTTCTCGCTCCTGCGGGCCCCCAAGTTCCCCGACCCCCGCGCCGACCGCGGCCGCCACCGGATGCGCTTCGGCGTCATGGTCGGCGCCACCCCGGCCTCGGCCACCGAGGCGGGCTGGGCCCTCCAGTCCCCGCTGCGGGCGGCTTCGGGCGCGGCCCCGCGAGCGCTGGCGACCTCGCAGGACGCGGCGGTGATCGTCAGCGCGGTCAAGCTGGCCGACGACCGTTCTGGGGATGTCGTGGTGCGCGTCTACGAGTCGACGGGCTCGCGCGTGTCGACCTCGATCGAACTCGCCGACGTCCCGGTCGGCGCGGTCATCGGTACGGACCTGATCGAACGCCCCGGCGACGCGATCGAGACCGTGCGCATGCCTGACGGCACGACTCATGTGCCGGTCACGCTGCGCCCGTTCGAAGTGAAGACGATCCGCGTCAAGCGGTAAATGCGACGGCGGTGGCCGGTCCGGAGCGAAGCTCCGGACCGGCCACCGCCGTATAAGTGCCGGAAGTGCGAAGGGAAACGGCGCGGCCGCGACCCCCGCGCTCGGGCGTGTCGCGACGCAAACGCCCCCGGTTCAAATGATCCCGCGAGACACCGACACTCCCTCGCCCGCGAATGTCGCTCGAGTTGCGCCGCCTCGAACGGGAAGTCCGCAAGGACACGTTCTCGCCCGCGAGTGTCGCTCGTTGGCCACACTGCCTGCCCTGCACCGCTGGCCGATACGCCCTCGCCCGCGAGAGTCGCTCGCTTCTCGGCGATGTCGTACCTTCGCGCGATCATTGCAACCGGGGGCAGTCGAGTTAGGACACGCCCGACCGCAGGGGTCGACACACG
>NZ_JBEYYO010000024.1:0-67068 GCF_040645615.1 Glycomyces sp. NPDC046736
GCCGACCGCCGACCGCCGACCGCCGACCGCCGACCGCCGACCGCCGACCGCCGACCGCCGACCGCCGACCGCCGACCGCCGACCGCCGACCGCCGACCGCCGCCGTCCTCGCTCTTGCGTGCGAGTGTCGCTCGCTTTGTGGCGATGTCGTACCTTCGCGCGATCATTGATTCGGGGGCAGTCGAGTTTCGACACGCCCGGCCGCGGGGGTCGGCGGCGCACCGCGTGTGTCGTACCCGCAGGCGATAGTTGCAACCGGGGGCGTCTGAGTCGCGACACGCCCGAGCGCGGGGGTCGGGGCTCGCCACTGTTCACGGGCCGAAATCGAACCGCGTCGGCATCGGGGTGCCCATTCGCTTGTAGGCCTGTTCGACTCGCGCCTGGTACCTCCGGGCCGCCTCCTGGTCGCCCTCGGTCCTCGCCACCGACGCCAGGATCCACAGCGCCCACGACTCGCCGGTCCGGTGGCCCGCCGGTCGCAGCAGGTCGGCTGCTCGCTCCGCCCGGTCCCGCGCGGTCTCGAAGTCGCCCAGTCGCAGCGCGGCCTCGCCGTCCGCGTTGAGCGCCAAGCCCTCCCGCGTCCGGTACCCGCACCTGTGCGCCGACGCCAGCGCCGACCCCGCGTCCTCGCGGGCCCCTTCGAATTCTCCGAGCCCGATCCGGGCCACCGCGCGTTCGATCAGCGCATTGATCTCCGTTCCCGTGAGATCCCCGCTCACCGCCCGCAAAGCCCGGCCCGCAGCCTCGGCCGCGTCCTCGTGGCGGCCCAAATGGTTCAGCGAGAACGCCACCGACACGAGCCCATCCGTCTCATGCCGCCGGTCGCCGCCGGTGACCCCCGCGCGCACCACCGCCGCCGCGTACGGCAGCGCGTCCTCGTGCTTCCCAAGCCCCGCATAGAGTTCCGCGAGACTCCCCGCCGCGAGCGGCGTGAGCTCACCGTGCCCGGCCGCGGCCTCGATGCGCATCACCTCGTCCATGCGCTTCTCCGCCGACTGCGTCTCGCCCAGCTCGATCTCCGCCGCCAGCAGACTGCACAGATGCGACTCCCGCAACCGCTGATCCCCGATCCGATCCGCGATCCGCAGCCCCTCGTGGCACAACCGCACCTTCCGCCGCAGCTCGCCCAGACTCCCGTGCACCGCCGCGAGCGCCCCGAGATTCACGCCCTGCCCGCGCAGCCGCCCATGCTCCCGATTGATCTTCAGCGCCGCCTCCCCATGCGCCACCGCGTCCTGGAGCCGCCCGATCAGCCAGCACGCCAACGTCATGTTGTGATACGCCGACGCCTGCCCCGACACCCACCCGATGCGCTGCGACAACTCCACGGCCCGTTCCGCGTGACCCACCACCGTCCTGAAATCGCGCGCCTTCAAATGCGCCGTCGAGACGCACAGCTCGGCCACCGCCTCCCCGGGAACGCTGCCCTCCTGACGCGCACCGTCCAGGGCCGCGTTCGCCAGCGCCAGGAAATCCACACTGTCCATAGTGGCCCACGCGTGCGCCCGGAGCGCGTCCGCGAGCCGCCACGCCACCGCACCCCGCCCGTGCTCGGCGGCATGACGCGCGATCCCGATCAGTTGCACGCGTTCGTCTTCGAGCCACCGCACGGCCGCCTCCGGGGTCGCGAACCGCGCCGCTTCGGTCGGCTGCACGAACCTCGCGTACGCCGGGTAGCGGCTCGCGCTGGCCGCGTCGGCCGTGTCGAGGTACCACGCGTACAACCGCTCCAGGACCTCCTCGCGCGGCGGATCGCCCGGGTCGACCAGGCCGTTCGCGTAGTCGCGCACCAGGTCGTGCAGCGTGAGCCGCCCGAGGGCGTCCCGGTTCGCCATGTTCGCGTCCACCAGCTGCGCCGCCGCCCGCTCGGCGGCCGCGGCCTCCGCGCCCGCCACTGCGCCCAGCGCGTCTACGGAGAGCGATCCGACCGGCGCGAGCCCGAGCATCCGGAACATGCGCCGCGCCTCCTTCGGTTGCGCCGCATAGGAACGCTCGAACGTGGCCCGCACCGCCGCCTCCGGGCTGTCGCCGATCTGCAAGGCCGCCAACGCATCGCCGGTGGCGAGACGGTCGGCGTACTCGCTCACGCCGTCAGGCCGGTGCGCGAGGTTCGCCGCCGCGATCCGCAGCGCGAGCGGCAGGCACCCGCACCGCCGCGCGAGCTGGTCGATCTCGGCGCTCCCGGCAGAACGCGGCAGCCGCAGTAGCGACTTGAGCAGCGAGATCGCCTCCTCGGTGGCCAGCGGCGCGAGCGCGAGGTGGACGCCGCCGTGCCGTGCGAGCAGGTCCCCGAGCCGGTTGCGGCTCGTCACGATCACCAGCGACCCCGGCCCACCGGGCAGCAGCGGCGCGACCTGCTCGGCCGACCGCGCGTTGTCGAGCAGCACGAGCATCCGGCGCCCGGCGGTCTCGGTGCGCAGCCGCGCGGCGGCCTGGTCAGTGTCGGCCGGGACCTGGTCGTCGGCCAGGCCGAGCGACCGCAGCATCGCCGCGAGCGCCTCGATCGGCCGCAGCGTCGGCGTCCCGGAGTAGCCGCGCAGATCCAAGAACAACTGCCCGCCAGGGTAATCGGCCGCGATCTCACGTCCCCAATGGATGGCCGACGCGGTCTTGCCCACGCCCGCCATCCCCGAGATCACCACGATCGGCGAGGGCGGAATCCCCTCCGCCTCGTCGCCGAGCCGCGCGGCCTCCAGCTCCCGCAGCTCGCTCACGCGCCCGGTGAACCCGGCCACGTCGGCGGGCAGCTCGCGAGGCGTCACGGCCACCGGCGGGCGCGCCTCGATCCTGGGCCCGGCCGCCGGAGCCCACGCACCTTCGATGCTGTCGGTCGAGACGGTGTCGAGCCGCTCGTCGCGGTGCAGGATCGCGTCATGGACGCGTTGCAGCAGCGGCCCCGGGTCCAGGCCCATCTCCTCGCGCAGCGCCTTGCGGCTCTCGCGGAACACCTGAAGCGCCTCGGCCTGGCGCCCGGACCGGTACAGCGCCACGGCCCGCAGCGCCGTCAGCCGCTCGTGGAACGGGTGCTCTTTGGCGAGGTCCTCGAACTCGCCGATCAGGTCGGCGTGCAGTCCCAGGTCCAGCCTGAGCTCCAGCGACTCGCGGTGCACGTCGATCCGCCTGGCGCTCAATCGAAGCGCCTCGTCGGCGATCGCCCCGAACGAGGGCACGTCGGCGTACGGCTCCCCGCGCCACAGCCCCAGCGCCCTCGCATAACGCGCAGCCGACTCCTCCAGTCGCCCCTTTCCCCATGCGTCTCTCGCGGCCGCCGACAATTCCTCGAATGCCGCCGCGTCGCAATCCTCAGCGGTCACCAATAGTCGGTAACCGGCCGATTCTCGGACGATTCGCTGATCGTCCCGGAGTGCGCGCCGCAATCGGTGCAAATAGACCAGCAGGGCATTTCGTGCATTATCGGGCGGGGCTTCACTCCAGATCGCCTGAGTGAGCGCCTCGACCGTCATCACCTGGCCCGATCCCGCCAGCAGCGCCGCGAGCAGCCGCCGCTGCAACGGCGCGCGAACGAGCAGCGGCGCACCGTCGAGAGTGACCGACAAGGGACCGAGGACTTTGAATTGAAGCGCGTCTGACATTGTCTGCACGATTCACCGGCCTCGCAATGGGGGCGTGTCCCGGACAGGATAGTACGAAGGCGCTCAACGGTGTAGGTCTCGTGTAAGAGAGCTGTAAGCGGCACTCGGCATCATTGAGGCACGAGAAGCCCCCGGCTCGCAGACGCGCCGTCCACGGTTCCGGACGGCCCGTCGGTCTCCCGCCGCGGCGCCGGAGCAGCCTCCCCGCACCGGCGCCGCGGCATCGGGTCGGGCTGTGTAGCAAGGAGCACTTTCTATGCCCGGCAGTCGTCTTCCGGATCTCGAACCCGCAGTCCACGTCACCGCCCGCCAGCGCCTGATCCTCATCCACCTGGTGCGCGGCAAGACCCGCGAGGTCATCGCGAAGGACCTCTACCTCTCGCGCAGCACGGTCAACCGCGACATCCGCGACATGACGCGCACCCTCGGCGCCTCGTCCCCCGAAGGCCTCGGCGCGCTCGCGTACCGCGCGGGCTTCCTCATCGAGGAGCACTTCGGGGCCCCGTTCCGGTTCTGAAGCGGCGAAACCGCGCCGAGTGTCGCAGGGGTGAGCGATGATTCGAGGATGAGCGGACTCTCCCCGCGGCTTGCCGCGATCGTCGACGCATTGCCGCTGCGGCCGGGCCTGCGGGTGCTGGAGATCGGCGGCGCGCCAGGAGCCGCGGCCAAGGCCGTCGCCGAGCGGATCGGCGACGGCCACATCCTCGTGATCGACCGCTCCGCCAAGGGGATCGCCCAGATCCGCACCAATGCGGCGGACGCGATCGCGGCGGGGCGTTTGAGCGCCCGCCAGGTCGCCGCCGAGGAGTTCGCGCTCCTGCCTTCGGAAGCGCCCTTCGACCTCGCTTTCGCCGTCCGCGTCGGCGCGCTGGACGGCCGCCACCCGGAGGCCGGGGCGATCGCGATCCGCCGGATCGCCGCCGCGCTCACCCCGGGCGGGCGGCTCCTCATCGACGGCGGGAACCCGCTGCGGGAGCTCGACCTGTCTTGAAATGCACACTGCGCCAAAGGGATCGGCCGTCGCCGAAGACCGGGAGCAGGAACGCCAGGTGCAGCAGGTACCACCACGCGAGGGCGTCGCCCGCGAACCACAGCGCGGCGCCGACCAGTCCGCAGGAGACCGGACCGGCCAGTGCGACGAGCGCGTTCTGGCCCCGCGTGATCATCCCTTCAGGACGCAGCGAGACCCGCAGTGCGGTCCGTTCGACCGTCACGCTCGTGATCCCGTTGAGCCGCTTGAGGACTGCGGCGTGGGCTGCCTCGTGCAGGGCGAACGAGGCGACCAGGCCGAGCAGGCCCGCCTTGGCGAACAGCAGCGACAAGAGCACCAGGCCCCAGTCGCCGGTGCCCGCCCACCAGGCCAGCGCGGCGAGGGTCAGGGCCGCGAGGAAGGCCGTGAGCGGCCAGACGCTCGCGGCCACCGTCCAGGCGACCCGCAGGGCCCGCAGTTCACTTCGCGGGTAAGTCGTCCGCGCCATCGGCGATCCGCTGGAGCAGGTATTCGCGCCGCTGCTTGAGGCGGCGGAACATGATCTGGACGAGCGCGAGCTGGAGCACCAGGATCGCGAAGATGATGTAGATCGGGACCGGATTGCCAAGGCCAGCAGTGATGTCGACGACCCCGTCGGGTCGCTCGACGGCGTCGAACTCCAACGCCCCGAACAGGCCCGTGCGATGGACGTCCCCGCTGTTGTCACCGGTGAACATCAGCACCAGCATGGCGAAGACCGTGATGATGAGCGTGAGGAGTCCCGCTCCGGCTACGGAGTTGATGACCAGCAGCGCCTTTCTCATTGCGCCTCCTTGATTCGTCGAGGTGGATGCCTTGGATTGCGTAAGCGGCGAACAGCCCGGTGGCGGCGGCGAACACCGCCGCGAGCGTCCAGGGGGAGAGGTTGAGGACGCCGAGCCCGACCACGACCAGCCCGGCCACCACGGCCACGGCCGACAGGCCCAGGAACACCGACAGTGGATTGTCCTTTTCGGCCGGGAAGATCACTCCGATGCCGGTGGTCATGACGGCGGCGGCGAACGCGGCCGCGAGCGTCTGCCACACCTCGGCGGCCGCGCCGGGGTCGGCGATCGCGGTGACGAGCGTGAACGGGGCGGTGAACGCGAGGATCAGGACGCATTGGGCCCGTAGGAGACGCGCGAACACGCGCCAGGCCGGGACCCGCGCCCCAGGCAGCGCGCGCAGCACCCCGGTCGCGGTGAAGTGGTACAGGCCGCCCACGGTGAGGATCGAAGTCGCCCACAATGGATTCGCACTGCCGCTGAGCATGAGGTAGGCGAACAGCGCTATCGAGAGCAGTGCGGCCGTCGCGGTGTGCGAACTGCGAAGCAGCGCCCAGTCGTAGGCCGTCAGGAACCTCCGGCCCAGCCGTCCGAGGCGCGCGTTCAGGTACCGCGACTGCCGCACGTGCCGGTTGGGCGACAGCGCCACGGCGAGCGCCGCGAGGCCCGCCGCGAGGGCGAGCGCGCCGAGGATCGCCGGCCCGGTCCCGAATTCCTCGGCGGCGTCGGCGAGGGCCGTGGCCCACTGCCGGGAGGACCGCTCGTCCAGGTAGGCGTCGGTGATGTCGCCGATCATCGAACTGGAGGAGTTGGCGTACAACGCGACGACCACGAACAGGACCAGGATGTTGAGGATCCCGGAGACCCGCTCCAGTCGGAACATTGTCCACATGCGAGTGAGCAACTGATGCACGACCGACAGCGCCAGGTATCCCAGGACCGCCGGCAGCACCACCGAGACCGCCACGGGGCCGAGCGCGGCGGGCCCGAGGATCACGATCGCGTTGGCCACCAGAGCGAACACGCCCGCGCAGGTGACCACGGCGGTCATCGCGGCCTCGTAGAGCAGGAACGCCAGCGACCGCTCCCGGTTGGTCACCGGCAGCTGGAAGGTCAGTTGCAGCATCCCGTCGGCATTCACGAACAGCACTTTCACCGTCAGGAACGCGATCTGGACCCAAAGCAGCACCGAGACCGTGGTGGTGTCGAACAAGAGGCCCCACACCTCGCGCTGCTCGGTGAGCTCTTCCAGGAAGAAATAGGCGGCCACGGTGAGGACGCCGACGAAGAGCACGGTGGCCGCGAGGGCGAAGACGCGCACCGGGGTGGATTTGAGGGCGCCGACCGCGAGGACCCTGCGGCGGAAGAACACCAGCAGCATCCGGGCGAGGACGAGCGACTGTCGCAGGCGCATGGCTACCGCTCGCCCGATTCGAGGTAGTCGAACACGAGCTCGGCGAGCGAGCCGTGCTCGTCGACCAGATCGCCTGTGGGGGAGTCGTAGATGACCTGTCCATAGTCGAGCAGCACGATCCGGTCGGCCAGGCGTTCCAGGACCGCGAAGTCGTGCGTGCACAGCAGGAGCGCCCGCCCGTCCTCGCGCACACGCGCGAACTCGGCCTCGGCCAGGCGCAGCGCCTCCAGGTCGATCCCGTTGAGCGTCTCGTCGATCACCGTCAGCGGACGCCGCATGACCAGCGCCGAGACGAGTTGGGTCTTCTTGCGCATCCCGTGCGAGTAGTCCTCGATGAGGTGGTCGTAGCGCTCGGCCATCGCGAAGCGGCGGAACAGGTCCTGGGCCTCGGCGTGGTCGACGTCGACGCCGTAGAGCGAGGCGGTCATCGACACGTACTCGCGCGCGGTGAGGAACTCCGGCAGGTAGTCGTTGCTGGAGAGGTACATGCCCTGGGCCCGCGCGCGCGGGTGGTCGTGGCGGTGCCCGCCGATGCGCACCCGCCCGGCCTGGAGCCGGAGCAGGTCGAACACGTTCTTGATGAGCGTCGACTTCCCCGACCCGTTCGGTCCGATGAGGCCGACGATGCTGCCTTCCTCGACTTCGAAAGAGACTTCCGAGACGGCGCGGACCACGCTGTCATACGAATAGGAAAGCTGCTCGATCTCCAATATTGCCATGGTGCCCTCTTTCGTGTCGCATTCCCTTGCGACGATTCACGGTGGCCCGGGGAATGCGATCGGGCCACCGTGAACAGTCGCTGCTTCAAGGGGCTGAAGCTATTGCCGAGAACTCGGCTAGACGCACTGGACGTTGATCGAGACTCCCGACCAGCTCCAGTTCCAGCTGCCCGTGAATCGCTTGCCCTTGTAGACGACACACCAGATCGAGAGACCGGCGAGGATCGTCACGCCGAGGGCGAGGATCACGGCGAGCAGCACCACGTACCAGGCGTCGTACCGGACGAGAGCGCTGTCGAGCTTCTCCTTCACGGTCTCGACGGCCTGAGCGGCACCGACCTGAGCCTTGACGATCGGAGCGATCGCCATAGTTGAGATAGACATTTTCTTCCTCCTTCCGAGTTGTCGAACTCGCTTTAAATCATCGCTGCTGCGAAAGGACTTCGAAAGTGTCGGAAACGCCACTCTTCGGATCGAGCTCGCGCCTGCGGTGCGAAGCGATCACGGCCGCTTCGGAACGCGACGAGATGCGCAGCTTCACGAAGACGCTCGCGATGTGCTTGCGCACCGTCCGATCGGTGATGAACAATGACGACGCGATCTCCGCGTTGGAGAGGCAGTCGCCGAGCGCGAGCATGATCTCGCATTCACGGAAAGTCAAACAGGACAAATCGGCGGCGTGGACCCACGCCGGTGCCCCACAGCCCTCATCAAGGTGTTCCAACGTGTTGGCCCCCATCTGAAACCGGGTCGATGACCGCATCCCGGCGCTGCCACTGGCGGACGGCCGGATCATCCCACCATTGCAGTGCGCGCGAACTCCGCACAAGACCCGCGTCGCAACCTGAACCGATCGGCTCATCGCTCGCGTCCCGGGGCTTGACTTCACGTCCTGATATTGACAGACTCCGATGTAATTGGGAGCGCTTCCGCGCGAGAGGGGGCCTCTCGCGAACGAAAGGCGAACCATGTCAATCCGAAGACGCACCGCGATCATCGGCGCGACCGTCGCGGCGCTGACCGCCAGCGCACTCACCATCGTCGCAGCCCAGGGCGCCAGCGCGGCCGAAGGCTGCGAGGTCGACTACACCGTGGTCAACGATTGGGGCTCCGGTTTCCAGGCCAACGTCAGCATCACCGCCGACCAGCCGATCGACGGCTGGACCGTCGAATGGGACTTCACCGGCGCCGTCTCCGGCATCAGCGCCTGGAACGTCGGCTCCCATGCACTCGACGGCACCCGTTTCGCCGCCACCGACGCGGGCTGGAATGGCTCCATCAGCTCCGGCGAGACCCGCGAGGTCTTCGGCCTCACCGCCGACGGCGCCGCGGGCGCGATCACGGGCGCCACGGTCAACGGCGTGGCCTGCGGCGAAGGCGGCGGCGAGCAGACCACCGAACCCGAGGAACCCACGGACCCGCCGACCGGCACGCCCGTCGAGCGGCACGGCCAGCTCCACGTCTGCGGCCAGTACATGTGCGACGAGCACGGCGACACCGTTCAGCTCCAAGGGATCTCCAGCATGTGGCTGCACTGGCAGACCCAGCCGTACGCGCAGAACCGCGAAGCGCTGCAATGGATGCGCGACTCATGGAACCTGGAGGTCTTCCGCGTCGCGATGGGCGTCGAGCCCGAGGGCGCCTACCTCGACGATCCGGGGACCTGGAAGGCCGAGGTGGAGAAGGTCATCGAGAACGCCGTGGCCACCGGCGTATACGTCATTGTGGACTATCACGCGCACGAGGCGCAGCACGACGAGGCCGCCGCGGTCGGGTTCTTCTCCGACCTCGCGGCCCGGTACGGCCACCTGCCGAACGTCCTATGGGAGCCTTTCAACGAGCCCCTCCAGGTCTCCTGGAGCGGCGAGGTCAAGCCGTACCTCGAATCGGTGACCGCCGCGATCCGTGCGGAGGACCCGGACAACATCGTCATCCTCGGCTCGCCGACCTGGTCACAGGACGTCGACGTGGCCGCCGGCGACCCCGTCGCGGGCACGAACCTCATGTACACGCTGCACTTCTACTCGTGCACCCACGGCGACGCGCTGCGGGCGAAGGCCGACACGGCTCGCAACGCCGGGCTCGCGCTGTTCGTGACCGAGTGGGGCGCGAGCCATGCCGACGGCGGCCTCGACGGCGTGGTCTGCCTCGACGAGGCGCAGCGCTGGATGGACTGGATGAACGCGAACCAGATCTCTTGGACCGCTTGGAAACTCGACGTCGGCAACGACACCACCAACCTCCTCGCACCGGGCGCTCCGGTCACGGGGGGTTGGGACGCGTACCTCCGCGGGCACGCGCCGTTCGTGGTGGCCAACCTCGACTGAACCTGAACGGCCCGGGCTTTCCAGCCCGGGCCGTTCTCACGCTTCGAGCAGTCCGCGCACGTAAGCGGCCTGGCCGGAGTGCTGCTGGTTGTCGTCCACGACGCTCACCAGCCGAACCCCAAGGGTCACATGCGGATCCCAGTTGGTGTCCACGACGCGGTCGAGATCGGCGGCGGTCAGCCCGCCGAGGTACTCCACGGTCACGGCGTGCACCGCGTCGTAGTAGTCCCGCAGATCCGAAGGCGCGATCCCACGCACGAGCTCGACCTGCTCCGGCGTGTGCCCATAGCCGATGTCATTGGGCTCCAACGCAAGCCCGAACCGCTCCTGCCACCCGTCCGCGATCCACACCTGCTCACGCCCGGCGACCCCCGCCACATGATCGTCCTGCACCCGCGCGATGTGCCACACCAACCACCCGATCGAATTCGCCGCCGGCCCCGGCCGCACATCCAACACGACCTGCGAAATCCCATCGAGCACAGCATGAACCTCCTCCCGAACCCGCCCATACGCGTCCAGAAAAACGTCACTGACCTCCACGAACACCCCTTCCCCGGCCGCCGAAGTTGACGGCGGACCCACAACCTTGAAGACTAGTGCGAAAGCACCGAACGCAGGCCAAGAGGAGATCATGGACGCCCCCTCGTGAAGCACCCGACCACCGACCCGAAGAACATCGCACCAGGATGGCGGGTGCGGGCGCATCAACGATCAGTTCTCACTCGGGAACCGCATCTCATCGAGGTGCAGGGCGGCGGCGCCCGCGGCTGGTGGATGGTCGACGGAGCCGATCTCGCTGATGGTGCTCCGGCAGTTGAACTCGACTTCTACAACGACGTCTGCAATCCGCTGCGCCGACGACGGCCGCGGTCGCGGCCTGGAAGCCGGTGGTTCTTCGGTCCTCCAGGTCCCAGAGCGATACCGGCAGACGACCAGGACACGTTCAAGTTCGCCTACAACCGCCCGGGCGTCATCGTCCTGACCTGGGCCGCCTTGCTGGTGGCCACCATCGCCCCGGCTCCGCACGCCGGCCTTCCGATGGCGCTGTACCTCATCGCCTCCTTCGCCGTCGCGTGCGCGGTCGTGATCGGCCTGGAACGCCTCGTGCCTCGGCGACCGGGGCGGTCGAGCGCCCGTGGATGCCCGCTCCGAGAGTGCTGATCGACGGCGAACCGATCGAAGCCCGCTGGGCGCGAATTCACGTCGAGCTCGAACCCGGCGCGCACACGCTCCGCGTCGAGGTCCCGCTGCACTCGAACGGCCCGCGCCGCCCCGACCCCGCCGACATCCCCACGAAGACCGCCGAGGCCGGCTTCACCGCAGCCGCCGGCGAGACCGCACTCGTGGAAGTCCTGGCCGAAGTCGTCCAGGACTTCGACGGCCGCACTTACGAATACGAACTGACCGACCTCACCGCAGCGGCGTCAGGCACCGTGGCCGAGCTACCCACATTCCGCCACCCCCGCCCCCCACTGCGGCCCGAAGGCGAAGCCTTCCAAAACCCAAGCTTCAACTTCAGCCTCGAAGTCAACTGACAGGCTCGGGCCGACCGGCCGTTGAGCCGGCGCAGGACCGCGTTCGGCCGCTCCCGAGTCGTCTCGGTGCTCACCACCAGGAAATACCTGAGCTGCTCCATGATCACTCCCGGCGTCGGCGCGACTGCCAGTTGCGGACTCCCCGGTAGACCCAGGAGATCGCGCCGATCATCGCCGTTGCCAATCCCGAGGTCAAGAGGCTCTGTCGGAACGTCACGCCGTCGCCCACGAGGCGATCGCGCAGGCCCGAATCGGTTGAGTCGATGGTCAGCGCCACCACCGCGCCGAGCACGCCGAGCATCGAGATCAGCGACGCTCGCGCGACGATGACGTCCACGACCGTCAGCAGCGCGTTCCGAAGCCGCATGCCCTCCCGTTGGACGCCCTGCCGGGGCAGCGCACTCCGCCACGCGGCGATGGCGACGACGATTTGCCCGGTCAGCCATACGTGCCGGTGCGCGCCGTCGTAGGACAGCGCCCATGAACCGCGCACCAGATCAGGGCCCGTGGTCCACTGATCGCCGATCAAGTAGTTGACCGCGCGAAGGCACGCCGTGCGCGAACGGTGGTCGCGCAGCTGCGCCAGCGCGAGCAGGCTCCAGGCCGTGCCGTTGTTGACCACCTTGTTGGTCAACTGCAAGGTGTTCCGGCTGCGCTGCGTATGCCATTCGTCCAGGCTGTTGGGCCATCGGCCGTTCTCGCGCTGCTGTTCGACCAAGTACGCCACCGCGAGCGCGAATTCCTCGACGGGAACACGGGCGGCCTGGAACGCGACGAGTACCTGCGCCGTCGTCGCGGGATTGGGGCGCGCCGAGCTGGTGACGCCCCAACCGGCGCTGGCGTTGTCCTGGCAGCGTTGGAGATAGGAGACGATCTGGGACCGGAGGTCGTCTCGGTGCCGCCACAGGGCGAAGGCCCACAGCGTCAGCGCCGAGGGCATGGTGCGGGGGAGCTCGCCGCCGGGAGTCGAGGCGACCGATCCGTCGCGCGTATCGATGCATGATTCGAGGTAGGCCAGGCCGTTCTTGACGTCGCGTTCGATGGAGTTCGGGGAGATCGCGTGCAGCGCGATGAGCGCCCAGGCGGTGGGTTCGGCTCCGGCGTAGCCGAACTCGCCCGCGTTGAACGAGCCGTCCTTGAGCTGCTGGCCGGCCGCCCAGCGGCGCACCGCGCCGAGGTCGAGCTCGTCGAAGGGCTCGGCGAGGTCCCGGTCGCAGCGGCGGAGCGCCGCGATCGCGCAGACGGCGTCGACGGTGCCGCCCCACAGGGAGGGTTCGTCGCCGCCTGCCGACACCGGCCAGGTCGGAGGCCCGGGGAGTTGGTGCCGCTTGAGCCATGCGGCGGCCAGTGCCAAGGACTCGTTGACTTCGACCTCGGTGGGCCATCGTCTTCGCCGCATCGGGCACCTCCATCCGCAGGAGGAAGCGCCGTGGAAAACCGGGTGAGAGGGGCGCAGTCCTGCCGTCGCTCTGGATCGCTCAGTGCCACGCTGCACTACATGCTCACATTCCTCAATAATGGCTTAGAGCAGGGATGATGTCCATATATGGATCGGTCAATTTCGATGGATGACCGTCTGCGATCACCGCTGCCTAGAAGTCTCGGGCGAAGAGTGGGGCCAGGGTTCCCAGGGTGAACGAGGCGGTGATGAGGATTGCGGTGGTGAGCGCCAGGGCGAGGTCTCGGGGGCGGAGGCGGAGGTAGGCCAGGCGGATTTCTCGGCCTTTTGTGCTTTCTCCGGCGAAGGTGAAGCCTCGGGTCTCCAGGGCTTCGACCGTCGTGCGGGTGCGTTTGGCGGTGTTGAGCATCATCGGGTAGAAGCTGCGCACCAGCGCGAATCCGATGTGGACTGGCACTCGCCACGCGAGGAGGCCCTTGCGTTCCAGGGGCGCCGAGCGGAGCCGGTAGCCGTCCACGATGGTGTGGAACTCGTCCATGATGATCGGCAGCATCCGGTACCCGTAGCTCACGCCGAAACTCAGCAGCGGCGGCGCCTTCATGCTCACCAGCGCGTCGGAGAGCTTTTCGGGGTCGAGCGAGACGAACGCGGCCATGCTCGCGAGCGCCACGATCCCGAGCTTGAGGCTCAGCGTCACCAGGGAGGCCACGGTGTGCAGGTTCCCGTCGAAGAACCACGCCACCGCGAACAGGTACACCGTTTCAGTCACGAGCCCGAACGCGAAGAGCCCCAACACGAGCGGACCCACGCGGCACAGCGCGACCGCCGCCGCGCAGGCGGTGAACAGTATCGCGAGCACCGTGATGTTGTGCGTCAGCCACGGCACCACGGCGAACACCAGGTACCAGACGATGATCACGCGGGGGTCGAACGCGGCGAACAGGCCGCCGCGGGTCGCGTACGCCGTGCGGAGCAGTTCGAGCTTGACCCATTCGACCGAGAGCACGTCGCGCTGCTTGCGGGCCATCATCGGCCCCCGGCGAGCGCGGGGGCGAACGCGGCGGTGAACTCGTCCACGCTCAGCGGCGGTGGGTGGATGCCCAGCTCGCGGCCGAGGTCGCTGATATGCGGCGGGACGAGGTTCACGCGGTCGCACAGGTCGGCGTCGTCGAACAGCCCGGCCGGGGTGGTGTCGGCGAGCACGCGGCCCTCGCCGAGGACGAGCACGCGCGTGGCCCATTCGGCCACGAGCTGCATGTCGTGGGTGGCGACCACGACGCAGCGGATGCGTTCGGCGAGCGCGGCGAGCATGGCGATCACGTCGTTCCTGGTAGCGGTGTCGAGACTGGCGGTCGGCTCGTCGAGCAGCAGCAGTGCCGGGGCCATCGCGAGGCCGATGCCGAGCGTGGTGCGCCGCTGCTGGCCGCCCGAGAGGGTCCGGCCGTCGCGGTCGGCGAAGTCGTTGAGCCGCAAGCGTTCGAGTACGTCGTCCACGATGGACTCCGCGTCGGGACGGCCTCGCTGCGTCGGGAACATCGCGATTTCCTGGCGCACTGAATCGTTGAGGAACATCTGCTCAGGGTGCTGGTAGAGGTAGCAGACGCGGTCGGCCAGCCGCGCGGGTTTGACGCCCCGCGTGTCGGTCCCCTCGACCTCGACCGTCCCCTTGCGAGGGACGTTGAGCCCGGTCAGGAGCCGCAGCAGCGTCGACTTCCCGGCCCCGTTCGAGCCGACGAGCGCGACCCGCTCGCCTTCGCGGAATGCGAGGTCGATGTCGTCGAGCACGGTCGAGACGCGCGAGTGCACGTCCTTGTATCCGTGGGTCACCCCAGAGAGCCTGGCGATCACAGGCCCGGCCTGTGGCGGTTCAGTTGCGGCGCGACCGGGCCCGGGTTCGAGCCCCGCGTCTCGGATTCCTTGCGCCGCTTCGGCGACGGTCAGCGGCACGCGGGAACCGGGCGTCAGGCGCGATGTGGCGGCGATGATCTGCGGCGCGGGGATGCCGTGCTCGGCCAGCTCCTCGGTGCGTCCCAGGGCCTCGCGCACCGGCAGGTGCCAGCGCACGTTGCCCTCGGACATGAGGACCACGCTGCGGGCGTACCGCGCGATGAACTCGGCGTGGTGCTCGATGACCACAATGGTGGTTCCGCGTTCCTCGTTGACGCGCTTGAGCATCCGGTAGGTCTCCTCGGCGCGGGCCGGGTCGAGCTCGGCCACCGGCTCGTCCACCACGATCACCGCAGGGTCCATCGCGAGGACCCCGGCGAGCGCGGTGAGGTGCTGCTGGCCGCCCGAGAGCTCCCACACGTACTTGCGCGCGAGGTGGTCGATCCCGAGCAGCCGCATCGCGGCCTCACTGCGCTCGCGGTGGTCGGCGAGCCCGAAGTTGACGGGCCCGAAGGCGACGTCCTCGCGCACCGACGGCCTCACCAGCTGGTTCCCGAAGTCCTGGTAGACGTACCCGACGCGATGCGACAGGGCCCCGACCGACGCGTCCAGCGTGTCCACACCATCCACTGTGACCTGACCGGCGAACTCGCCGGACCAGAAGTGGGGGATGAGCCCGTTGAACGCCTTGCACAGGGTGGTCTTGCCCGAGCCGTTCCCGCCGATCACGGCGGTGAAGTCCCCGCGCTCGATGCGCAGGTCGACGCCGTTCAGGGTGGGCTCGGCGGCCCCGGGGTAGCGGAAGGTCAGGCCGTCGACGGCAATGACGTCGTTCACTAGTCCTCCGTCCGGTCCCGGTTTCGACGGCGCAACGCCGTGGCCGACAACGCGATCCCGGCGAAGACCACGACGCACGCGGCCACGCTGATCCACAGGAATCCGGCCCCGAACTCGTCGATGAAGTCCGGCTCCCACACCCCGAATTTGACGTCGGCGGCCTCCAGGAACGCGAACACGGCCGACCCGAGCATGAGGAACACCGCGAGCGCGATGAACGCGGCGTTCTGGCGGGCGCGGCCGGGCACCGGGTGCTCGGCGTCGCGCGGGGCCATGCCCATGAGCGGCTCGATCTTGCCGTGCAGGCGAGCGGCGAGGTACGCGGCGGGAATCGCGCCGAACAGGATGCCGCTGATGAGGAAGTCGGAGCCGAACGCGAAGCCCTCGATGAGCAGAATGGACTCGGGCAGGCCCTCGACCCATTCGGCATCCTCCACGCCTACAAGGACTTTCGACATGTCGATGACGCCGCCCACGCCCTTGTCGATGAGGACGGCGACCATCGCGGCCGTCGCGACCTGCCATTTGCGGCTCGGGTCGCGCACGAGCGAGCCGCCGACGTACAGGCCCAGCGAGAGCTGGAGGAAGCCCTCCAGCTCGCCGATGCCGGAGAAGTTGCCCATGAGGAGGTCGACGAACACGATCTCGCCGAGCGGCGCGCCGAGCGCGGCGTAGAGCGGGTGGAAGAGGCTGACCATGACCACCGGGACGAAGGCCAGATAGGACACCGACAGTTCGATTGGGCCGAGCCGGAACTCGGGGAGGATCTCGGTGAAGATGTTCGCCAGGCCGAAGAGGGTCATCGACAGGACGAACACCATGAGCTTCTGCGAGGAGGTCAGGGACTGCGGGTCGGGCAGGACCCGGCGGGCCCTGGACGGGGCGGTCTTGGTCATGGAAGGGCCTTTCTCAAGGGGGCTTTCAGGCGGCGCGGAGCGTCGCCGCGAGGGCTTCGTGGACGGCGGACATGGAATCGAGGACGAGGTCGGGGCGGTCGGCTGCGGCCGCCTCGGCGAGTTCGGGGGCGGTGGGGGAGCCGCCCTCGACGATCACGGCGGTGCCGACGCCTGCCGCTCGGGCGGCCCGGACGTCGCGCCAGGGCTTGTCGCCGACGAACCAGCACTCGGCCGGATCGACCCCGAGCGCGCGGGTCGCGGCGAGGACCAGCGCCGGGTCGGGTTTGCGGCGGCCCACCTCGTCGGAGTAGGCGTTCGCGCCGATCAGGTGGGCGACCCCGGCGTCGGCGAGCCGCCTGCGCCCTTCGCGGCCGCACACGGTGTTGGAGACGATCCCGACCAGGACGCCCGCGCGGCGGCACCATTCGAGGAGGTCGACCACGCCGTCTCGAAGGCGCGCATGCGATTTCGCCCGCGAGTACTCCTCGGTGAGTGCCACGGCCTCGGCCGCGAGCCACTCGCGGGCCGAGGGCGGGAGCGCTGCGGCGGCGTGCTCGCCCCAGAAGACGGCGGGCGTGATCTCACGCCAGATGAATTGTCCGTCCGCATCGGACTCGGGGGTGCGCTTGTGGCGGCGATACGCATCGAGCGCGTAGGCGAGCGCGTCGCCCATGAGGAGATCGGTGACGGGATGCCCAGCGGAGCGCAGGCGCGAGGCGGTGCGATCAGCGAACGCGGCCAGCGCTTCAGGGGACTTGACGGAGGAAACGAGCACGCCGCCCTGGTCCAGAAGAAGCGCACGCGGTGCCGGCGCAACCGCACGCCCGGCACGAGAGGCGGTCGAGGAGACGGCTTTCTTTGTGGCAGAAGCGACCGCCGTAGTCTCGATCGGTGTCGGTGTCGGTGTCGGTGTCGGTGTCGGTGTCGGTGTCGGTGTCGGTGTCGGTGTCGGTGTCGGTGTCGGTGTCGGTGTCGGTGTCGGTGTCGGTGTCGGCCTCTCGAGCGTCGGAGTCGATGCGGTGGCGTCGAGGGCGGATGCCGCCTCACTCGCAGCCACGGCCCCACGCTCAGCCTCGGCGTCCCGCCCCGGATCGGACTCGGCCGACCCCGCTAGCGCGAATCCGGAAAGCGACCCTGCGGCGTCGCAGCCAGCGTCTGCCTCGCCCGTAGGTGTGGCGTCACGGCCAGCGTCCGCTTCGCCGGTCGCGGCTCCAAACCCTGTCCCGGTGTCCGGGCTCACTTCGGACTCGACCGACCCTGCCGGCGCAAACGCGGAAAGCGACTCTGCGGCGTCGCGGCCAGCATCTACCTCGCCGGTCGCGGCCCCCCGCCCTGCCTTGGCGTCCGGGCTCGCCTTGATCTCGACCGGCCTCGCATGTGCGAGCGCCGGAGTCGATGCCGAAGGGTCGCGGCCAGTGTCCGCCTCACGCGTAGGCGCCGCCTCGCGAGCAGCATCCGCCCCACCGGTTGCGGCCCCACGCCCCGCCGCCATCTCCCGGCACGTCCCGGCCCCCACCGGCGTCGGCTGCGTGATCGCCGGACTCGATCCGATGTCGTTGCGGGTGCCGCCCACCTCGCTTGTCGGTGCGGCCTCGCGCCTCGTCACGACCCCCCGGGCCGCCTCACCCTCTACCGGTCTCGCCTGCTCCAGCGCCGGGATCAACCCTTCCGGCGTCTCGAACACCGCGTCGGCCCTGTCCGCCACCGGGAACGGCGGGGAGTCGGTGTGCTTGGAGCGCGTGAGGATCACCGCGCTCGCCCCGGCCCTGCGACCGGCCTGGACGTCGCGGTCCTGCGTGTCGCCCACGTACCAGCACCGCTCCGGGATCGTGCCGAGCGCGGCGGCGGCTCGGGTGATCATTCCCGGGTGCGGTTTGCGGATGCCGACCTCGTCGGAGTACAGCTGCACTTCTACGTCGATTCCAAAGCGGCGCATCAGGTTTCGGTGCGAAAGTCCAGAGTGGGCGTTCGAGACGATCCCCACCCGCACGCCGAGCTCGCGGGCCAGCCGCACCAGCTCGGCCGCGCCCGGCCGGACCCGGTGGTCGCTGAGCAGCGGGTTGATCGCGGCCATGAGCTCGCGGCCGTCCCCGGCGGCGGTGGCCCGCACTGCCTCGGGCTGGTCGGACAGGAGGAAGTCCTCCCACAGCTCGCGGTGCGTGAGCTCGACCGGGGCGAGGGTGCGGCTCATCGCGTGCTTCCAGTGCTTGAGCGCGTCGAGCCCGGCGGCCATCGAGGCCGCCACCGCCGCCGCGTCCACGTCGTGCCCGGCCCGCGAGAGCCGCTCGCTCACCAGTTCCGCTGCGCGCCTTCGACCTTCGGGCAGCTTCTCGGTCTCGAAGACCACGCCGCCGAAGTCGAGCAGCAGCGCTTCGGGGCGGGCGGCGAGCGCCGGGGCGATCGGTTCGAAGGCAGTGGGGGCGGGGCTGGCGGTCACGGGCGCTCCAGTCGTCTCGGGGTTGCATGGCCAGCATCGGGCCGCCCGGTGACGGCGGGCCCCGCGTCGGGTGAACGAGCGCCGAACAGGACTGGAACGTTCCAGGTTTCCTGCTCAAGACCGGTGTGCCGGTTTGCGACTAGTGGTAGGCGGCGGCGATGATTGGCCGGTGACCGCGAACCGGAACCGCCGCCCCACGATCGTCGACGTGGCCGCCCACGCGGGCGTCTCGAAGTCCCTCGTCTCGCTCGCGCTGCGCGGCGACGACGGCGTGGGCCCCTCCACCCGCGACCGCATCCTCCGCTCGGCCGCCGAACTCGGCTACCGCCTGAACGCGCAGGCCCGCGCCCTCGTCCAAGGCCGCACCGGCCAGATCGGCGTCATCGTCACCGACCTGCGCAACCCCTACCACGCGGAAGTGGCGCTCGGCGTCGAGGAATCGGCCGAAGACGAGGGCTTCGGCACGTTCCTCGCCAACGGCCGCCGCGACCCGAAGCGCCTTGCGGCCCAAGTGGAGGCGATGATCGGCCACAACGTGGAAGGCCTCGTCGTAGTAAGCTCCAGAGTGGACTCGGAAGTACTGGCTGCGGCCGCTCGACGCCTCCCGATCGTCGTCGTAGGTCGCCCCGAAGTCCTGCCCGAAGGCGTCGACTCGGTCGCCAACGACGACCTCGACGGCGCCAGGCAGGCCGCCGAGCACCTGATCACCCTCGGCCACAAGGAGATCGCCTTCGCGACCACCTCGAACCGCCCGGCGGCCAGAGCCCGCCTCGAAGGCTACGAGACCACACTCCAAGCGGCAGCACTGAAACCGAGCATCCACCGCCTCCGCCCCGAGCCCGGCGCGATCGACGAGATCCTCAGCAGCGGCGCGACGGCGATCATGGCCAACAACGACGTGCTCGCCATCGAATGTCTCGGCCGCGCCCACGAACTCGGCCTCGACGTCCCCGGCCGCCTCTCGCTCATCGGCTACGACGACACCGAACTCGCCGCCCGCTCCTGGCCGCGTCTGACCAGCATCGACCAACACTGCCCCGACCTCGGCCGCACCGCCCTCACCCTCCTCAAGACCCGCCTCGAAGGCCGCACCGCCGACCGCCACGAGGTCATCTCCCCGACCCTCGTCAAACGAGCCTCGACCGCCGCTGTGACCGATTGATGACCGGCTCGTGGCCGCGGTTCGTAGACTTCTGGGATGCCTGAACGTCCTATAGCGGTGCGCCGCAACGACTCGGAGCGCCGATGACCGACGAGGAGCCCGCCCCGCCCCGTCATCGCCGTCCGGTCCTCGTCACTGCGGTGGCCGTCGGGGTCCTCACCATGGGGGCGACGTTCGCGGGCTCGGTGGTCAACCTGCTCACCGGGACCGTGGCGATCGCGATCGCCGCAGTCGGCGCGGTCATGGCGGGGATGGCCTCGATCATCGCGCTCACCGTCTCGGGCCCCGCGGCCGAGGCCGCCGAGCGCCGCGCACCGGCGGTCTGGACCTGGCCCGACCTGGCCGCGCACCCACTCGAAGCCGTGCGCAACATCCGCCTGCCGCTGGCGGTCACCCTCGCGGTCGCCGCCGCCGTGACCGCGCCCCCCGCGCTGCTCGACCCGGTCCCGTTGCGCGGCTACGCCGCCGCATACGCGAGCCTGCTCCTGCCCGCCGCGGCCTGCGCCTGGGCCCTGCTCGCCGCCATGATCGCCCAAGGCTGGAACTTCAACCACCAAGAGGCGCAACGAGGTGCGGGCCTGGACGCGCTCATCACCTACACCCTCGCCGCCGCGGCAGGCATCTGGATCGGCACCGTCACCGAGCCCCACATCGGCCTCCTCGTCGCCTCACTGGCGATGTTCCAGCTCACCGCCGTGACCGGCCGCTTCGAAGACGACTTCTACGAGCACGGCCCGATCCCGCTTCTCCTCTCAGCGGCCGCCATCGCGTGCGCGTGCCTGGTCGCGTCCACCTCCGGCGCGAATCCGTTCGGCGTTTTCCTCACCGCCGTCTGCGCCACCGCAGCGGTGACGCTCCCCGCCGCGCTCCGCAAGGACGGCTCCGATTTCCCGGTCGGCGTTCTCGAATTCGTGCCCCTCGCCGTCCTCGCGCTGCTGGCCCTCACCCTCACTCCCTGGTGGTTCGCCCCGGCCACGCTCACTTTCGCTGCGGCCGTGGCGAACTCCAGCGGCGGCAACCACACCGCCCCCGACCTCGGGCAAGGAGCGGCCTTCGTGGCGAACTGGTTCGGCCCCCTCAAACGCCCCGCGATGACCCTCACGGTCCTCACCGCCCTGGCCACGATCTACCTGACGCTCGCCTTGGCCTTCCCCACCCTGAACCTCGAACTGCCCTGATTCGGGGCTTCAGAACTCGCGATCGGGTCGGCATGGTGCGAGCTCGAGTGCCTCGAGGCCGGTGAGGATCTCGGCGGCTGCCAGCCGACCGACCGCGGCGGCCAAGGTGATCGCCGAGTGCATCACGGCGAGGTAGAGCCCTCGTGTGCCGGTGGGGCGGCCGATGATCGGCTCGCCGTCGGCGGGCATTGGGCGCCAACCGATCTCGACGGAGATGATCTCGGTGTCCTCGGCGCCGGAGAACGCGGCGGCGAAGCGGTCCCGCACGCGTCGAGCCGTTTCGTGCAGCGCCGCCTGATCGGTCTCGCCGCGATACTCCACAGGGGCCAGTACCGTGCCGTCACGGAGCTGCCGGACCTCCAGCTCCGGAGTGGCCACAATGGCCTGAACCAGATTCGGCTTGGCACGCAGCCGCACCAGGATCGCAGGAGAGGGCTCGACCGGCACGGCGACCCCGATGCCTGAGCACAAGGCGACCGTGCCGGTTCCGGCGGCCAGGACCACGGTCTCGGCGGGCACCGTCCCGGCGGTCGTCCGCACGCCGCGCACTGTGCCGGCTTCGTGGTCGAGCGCGGTGGCGAGCGTCCCGGTCAGCACCCGCGCGCCCCGGTCGCGCGCGCCCGCGACCAGCAGTTCCGTGGTCGCCACCGGATCAAGGGCGCCGTCTTCGGGGCGACGCACGGCTTCCGCAGGAGGGTCGAGGAGACGCGGTTCCAACGCGCGGACGTCGCCCGCGCTCGGCCCCTGTGTCGCGTCGAAGCCGCCCCAACTGATCGACCCCGACCACTGGATCGGCAGCCCGGGAAGCTCGGTCTCCAGCCGCCGGTACTCATCGAGCGCCAGGTACCGCAGCGCCGCCGAAGGCAGATCGCTGACGAGCGGCCGCCCGATCCACGCGAACGACGCCCCGGTGGCCCCCGAACCCGGCAACCCCGCGTCGATCACCGTCACGGGCCTGCCTTGCCCCGCAAGGTGGTACGCCAGCGACGTCCCGACGATCCCGGCACCGACCACGACAATGCTTCCATCCGTCATAGCCGAGTTCTACCAGCCGGAACCAGTTCAGGCGAGCCGCTTCTCCACACCCCGACGCCACACGCGTTCGATCGAGCGGGCGTCGCGCGCGTCCTCGGTCGGGTCTCCTTCGACCAGGAGCAGGTCGGCGCGCAGGCCCGGTTCGATGCGGCCTCGGTCGTCGAGGGCGAAGTGGCGGGCCGGGGTGCTGGTCGCGGCGGTCAGGGCCTCGGTCGGGGTCAGGCCCGCGTCGCACAGGAGCACGAGTTCGCGGAGCATGGACGCGCCGTGCGCGGGGCCGAACGGGGTCGCGTCGGTCCCGGCGAGGATCGGCACCCCGGCGGCGTGGAGGCTCGCGATCGCGGCCGCGGCGTTCGCCGATTCCCGGCTCTGCGCAACGGGATCGGTGGCCAGAGCGGCACGCAGGTGCTCGGGCAGTCGCGGTCCGACACGTTCGTCGGCGATCAATTCCGCGCCGCCGCCTCCGGTGAGGTTCTCGATGTAGGCCAGGGTGCTCACCACGAACACGCCGCTGTCGGCGATGCGCGCGGTCAGCTCGGCGAGAGCCGCTCCGGGGCCGAGGTCGGTGAAAGCGTGCGCGAGTCCGTCCACGCCCGCGTCGAGCGCCATCCGGGCGTCGCCGCTGGTCCACACGTGCGCGATCGCCATCAGTCCGGCCGCGTGCGCCTCCTTGACGATCGCTGCCGCGGTCCGCTGGTCGAGCACGGGCAGGCGCGTGCCCGAGTGGGTCCCGTCGTCGATCACGATCTTGACGTAGTCGGCCCCTTCCTCCAAGCGTGCCTTGACGAACGCCTCGGCGTCCTCGGCCGATTCGATCGGCTTGAACGCGTCGGCGCTCTCGCCGTAGAACGCCATCACCTCGGGCGTGGCGATCTGCGCGGGGTGCCCGCCGGGCGGGGTGGCGAGGTGGCCCGCGCTGCGCAGGTCGGCGAGATCGTCGCGCTCGGCCGCGAGCGCCTTGAGACGCGCGTGGGTGGCGGGGAGGCTGAACATGTCGAGCTCGGTGGTGACGCCGAAGCTGAGCGCGAGTTCGAGGTCCTGGCCGACCGCGTGGGTGTGGGCGTCGATGAGCCCGGGCAGTATGGTCCGGCCGGTGGCGTCGACGGTCGAGTCGACGGGCCCGCCGTCGGGCGCGGCGATCCGGTCGCCGTCGATGAGGACCGAGTCTTGCCCTGAGATGTTGCGCCCGTTGAAGATCCGTGCGTTCTGGATGAGGGTGCGCATGGCCTGCTCCTTCCGTAGGTGAAACTACTTCGCTAGTTGATAGTACGCTAGCAAACTATCTCAAGGCGAATAGAATGAGCCCATGACCGAATCGAACGAGGACCGCATCGACCGCATCCTGGCGGCCTGGAAGCGGGAGCTGCCGGGCCTCGACCTGGACCACATGGGCCCGATGATGCGCATGGCCCACGTCCTCCAGCACGTGGTGATGCCCGTCGGTGAGGCCGCGATGGCCGAACACGGCCTCCAGCAGCCCGAATACGACGTCCTCACCACCCTCCGCCGCAGCGGCGAGCCCTACGCCCTCACCCCGTCGGAACTCTCCGACGAGCTCCTGATGTCCCGCGCGGGCATGACCAAGCGCCTCGACCGCCTCGAAGCCGCAGGCCTGGTAACCCGAACCCAAACCCCCGGCGACCGCCGCAGCTTCCGCATCACCCTGACCCCCACCGGAAAAGCCACAGCAGACGCAGCAGCGGAGGCAGTCGCCGACCGCATGGTCGACCTCACCACCAGAATGTCCATAAAGGACTTCAACAATCTGGACCGAGCCCTCAGGGCGCTGATGAACACCGACACCTGACAAAGAACTAGACGTTTGCGACATGAGGGCGTGTCGCTGGTTGATGCGCGGCGATAGCTGTGCAATGGTTTCAGCACGCGTGTATCACGCGTGCAACCACACCAACTGAATATCAACGCGGCGGGCCGCCGCACCAAACGCCAATCCGGATCGGCGGCCCGCCCCTTACCAGAGAGGAGACCTCTCGTGGTCTCGTTCAGCGTACGCCATGACCCGGTCCCGGCCTCGGTCAAAATCGACCTCGAACTCCACAAGCCCTACCGCACCTGGCTCGGCCTGGGCCGCCTGCGATGCGAGTGGTGCCACCACAAGTGGGGCGCCCACGGCTGCCCGAGGCGCCAAAGCGCGATCAAGATCCAGGCCGCGCACGCCCGCGTGCGCCTCTACCGCGCCCACTGGTCGGCCGTGCAGCGCCGCAACGCCAAAGACAAGGTCACCGTGACCTGGCGACACGCCGCCCGCCGCGCGGAGGTCGAAGGATGAGCCTCCACTTCATCAACCACTACCCCCTGATCGGCACCGACACGATCGACGGCTACACCTTCAACTACGCCTGGGTCTGGGAACATCCGAGCCTGCGCATCACCTTCGCCGACAACGGAACCCTCCTGGGCAGAGTCACCCACCTCGACGGCCTTCCCCGCCTCGTCCCCGGCTCCCAAGGCCTCGCCTGGCTCAACCAAGACGACCCCACCCGCACCCGAGCCATCCTCGACCAATCCATAAACCTCTGGCAAAAGAAGGACCAAATCTTCCGAACCTGCAACGGCTGACTGGCAAACGAACGAGCCCGGGCCGAATGGCCCGGGCTCGCGTCTCTCGTTGGGTTATCGCTTAATGCAATCGATCGCTTCGATTCACGATTCCGGGGCTGGTTCGAACTTCGCCGTGAGGGTTGTGTCCGCTTCGAGCGCGAACGTGTAGCGCGACTCAGTCGAAACCGTTGCGCCAGTTGCGTCTTGCCACTCGGTGAACCTTGCGCCCGGTGCCGGTTCTGCGACCGCTGTGACCGTTGCGCCGACCTCATAGCGGCCCGGTTCGGCTTCGTTGCCTTCGATTGCGGCGGTGCCGTCGCCCTCGGCGGTCACCGTCAGGGCTGCGGTGGTCATGTTGATCGCCATCGGGTTGACGATGGTGACCGGGCCTCGACTGGTGGTGCCGTTGTAGCGCATCAGGTTCACGACCGTGACCGCGCTGGACTCGTCGGCGTCGACCGTGTGGCCGCCGGGGCCGAGGTTGTCGGTGCCCAGGTTGAATGCCGTCACAGTCGAATTGCTGGCCACGATCCCGTCGTGCGAACCGTACGCGAAGGTGTTCCGCACCTCCAGGTTCTCGGCCCCGATCGCGTGGACGAGGATCTCCCGCTCGCGGCTCACGCTGTCGATCACGTCGGCGAACAGATTGGTCTCCTCGACCCAGCCCGGCAGGCCGTAAGCGTTGCGGGTCATCACGTTGCCGTTGGAGAGCAGCCCGTCAACGACCCCGTCCGCAGCCCCGTCGACGCGCACGCCCTCGGAGAGGAAGATGCCCAGCACCCGCCGCACCAGGAACCCATCGGCCTCGGCGGTGAAATCGACTGCGTTCCAAGCATTGTCGAGACCCACATTCACGACGTAGACGCCTGGAGCGTCGCCACGCACCGCGAACGGGTACGGCACCGCGCCCTCGGCCGGGTTGTTCTCCGGGTGCAGCACCCGCAGGCCTCGCACCCCGGCGTCCTCACCGGCGAGCGTGACCACGGCGGTCGCCTCGGCCGCGGCCTCCACCGATGCCTCGCTCGTGTCCTCTTGGCGGCCTTCGTAAGCCATGAGGACCGTGCCCGACGACTCGATGAGGGACACCCGGTTCGGCACCGCCGAAGCGCCGCGCAGCTCCACACCCGCAGGGACCGTGAGGTGCCCGCGAATCGTGTACCAGCCCGCGGGCAGGTAGACCACGCCGCCGCCGGCCTCGCCTGCGTCGTCAAGCGCCGCTTGGATACCCGCGGTCGCGTCGAAGTCGGAGAACTCCTTCGGCGTGCGCGGCACGTTGTACGGCTCGGCCGTCACGTCGAACAGCAGCTCATCCGGTTTCGGAGCGATACGCGTGTCAGTGATCTCAGGGACCTCGTCGGGTCCATCCAGTGTGTACACCGTGCCTTGGAGAGCGCCTTCGACGGCGGTGTCCGTGAGCTTCACGTACCCGTCGGAGACGTTGCGCACCGCCGCTTCGGCGCCTTCGAGCACGCTCGACGCGAACGAGACGCCCCAGCGGTCATCCGAGTCCTCCACCAGCACAGCCACATCGGTGTCCACGATATGGGCGTCCACGAAGATGCCGGTGAACGAGGCCCTCGGGCCCTTCACGGCCTTGATGCCCACCGCGTAATCGGCGGCGTGCAGGCCCACGAACTGGTCCCATTCGAGGTCGGCGAGCACGAAACCGGTGCCGTGCTCGCGCGTCCACGCGTCCAGGACCTCGCGGTCGGGCGCGGCGTACGCTTCCCCCGCGCCGGACCAGTACGCGTTGTCGAAGCGCACGTCCTCCCACACGCCCACGTCGGCCCCGTTGTACCCGGCCGCGCCCTCGAAGAGGACCGTGCCCGACACGTTGCGCACGTTCGCGAGCTCATGTCCTTGCGCCCCAGGGCCTTCGCCCCGGTCGTTGCGCATGGTCGAGACGCCGATGCCGCGGTAGGAGTTGAGGAGCGTGACGTCCTCGACGGTGCTGAGCATGTAGTTCTCGTTGCCGATCCACGCGAGCCCGGGAACCTCGACGGTCCACCCGTACGGCACCGGGTTCGCGGCGTCCTGCTCAAGGTAGTACGCGGTCAGCCCCACGACCCCGGCCGAGCCGCCGACGCGCAGCAGCGCCGGGCCGTCGTCGCCCGACTCCAGATGCGCCTCAAGCACAGTGCCCAGGCCCTCGGGGGCATCCGGGTCGCCGAGCGGCTGCTCGTCCAGGTCGCGGTGGTCGCCGCGCAGCGTGCAATAGGCGAACACTTCGAGCGTGTCGCTCACGCGGTAGGTCCCGGCCGGGGCCCACACGGTCCCGCCACCGGCGTCGCGGCAGGTGGCCAGGGCTTCCTGGATCGCGGCGGTCGAATCGGCGGCGCCCGTGGGGTCGGCCCCGAAATCGGTGACGTCGAGGTCGGCCACGATCACGTCGTCGCTCGGGAACACCGTGTCCACAATGCGCGGTTCGAGATCCACGGGCGTGATGTCGCGGATTTCGAATGCTTTGAGACCGTAAGCGCCTCGCTGCGTGGCGAACTGGTCGAGCGAGAGACGCACGTAGCGAGCGCTCGTCTCCTCGAACCGGGTCCGGATCTGGTTGCCACCCAGCGAACCCGCGGTGGCGACGGTGGTGAACTCCTCGCCGTCGCTTGAGACCTGGACGCGGTAGACGTGCGCGTAGTCGGCGGTCCAGTTGGCGGTGACCTCGTCGAACGTCGTGGCCGCGCCGAGGTCGACCTGGATCCAGGCCGACTCGTGATCGCGCCCCGACACCCACGTCGACCCGGTTCCATCGGTCACGGCACCCGGTTGACCCGCACTGGTCGAGCTCGCGGTGACCGCCGCGCCGCGCGCGAGGTCGGTCGTGACCTCGGCGGCGAGGAAGGTCTCCAGCGCGCTCTTCAGGGCCTCGATCGCGGCGTCGATGTCGGCCTCGGCCGCGTCGGGATCATCAAGCACGGCCTGCGCCGCGTCGATCTCGTTCCGCAGCAAGGACTTCGAGCCCGCCGGGAACTGCCCGTCCCGGTCGCCCTCGCGGGCGGCGTAGTGCGCGATGTCGGCCTGGTCGACCAGCTGCCGGAGCCCGACCGCGGGATCCACTTCGCGCGGAATCACGGTCACGGCGAGCGCGTCGAACCGTACATCCTCAGTGGAGTCCTCGACCGAGACGCGGAAGTCCGATCCATTGGAGCGGTTCGTCAGGATCGCGTCGTCCAGCAGCCAGGAACTGGACTGCCACGACCCGTCGCCGCCCAGCTGGTGCCGCGCGGACGGCTTGAACATGTCGGGAATGGTCTCACCCGGCGAGTCGTATTGGAGGAACAGCGAACCGCCGCCGTGCTGCACGGTGGCGTCGACAAGAACGCGGTCAGTGGTGTTGAGCGCGTAGGAGTTCGACACGTTCGCGTAGATGAAGTTCGTGCCCAGTTCACGGCCGGTCTGCCAGTACCCGCGCCCGTCCTCGGTGCCGGTGACCAGACCGGCGGTCTCATCCCCGGCGCGCACGGCGATGCCCTGCTCGGACACGCTCGGTCCGAAATCGACGCTCGTGCCCCGGACGACGACGCGCACCGACGCCACGGTCAACTCGTCGTCGACCGCGCCGAGCTCGACCTCGGGGTCGGACGCATCGAGCGCTCTGACGGCAAGGGGCACAACGGTGGTGGTCCAGACATCGCCTTCCTGCGGATCGCCCGCGTCGAGGGTCTCGCCGCCGCTGGTGGCGACGAGTTCCTCCCCGGCCAGGTGGTCGACCACGAGGTACCCGGGGGATTCGGCGAGGCGGTCCACGTACTCGTCGACGAGATCGAGCGCGATGCGCTCGGCTCCTGCGGCGCTGTCGGTGCGCCAGTATTCGCGGTCGTCCTGCTCGCCGGTCACCTCCGCGTCCGGTGTGGGGGCGGTGGCGACGGCGATCCCGTGGGTGCGCGGCGCGACCGAGAAGTCCGCGCCGAGCCCGGCGGGATAGCGGTCGACATCGACATTCGGCGCGGCCACGACCGGTGGCGCGAGCCCGGTGACGGTCAACGCGACGGCCGCAGCCGTCGCGACCGCACGGCCTATCAGTGCTTTCATGCTCAGAACCTTCGTTCGGGGGTAAGGCGAAAGCGCGTATGCATCAGCATGCGCAGCAAGGGAATCGGGGGTAACGATCGTCACAGTCGGGGTGATGACCCGCGATCGCTCAAGGCAGGTCAAGCTTCGGCCTACAAAGTAACCCCATGAGTGTTACTAAGTCAAGCACTTCAATACCCCAATGCCTCCCCAGCGCTCAACCTCGGATGTCGGTCCCGAGGCAGCGCCGCAGCGCCCCGCGAAACGCGTCCTTCTCGGCCTGGCCCGAAACGCCTTCCGGTTCGGGCCATCACTGTGTGAAACGCCTGGCTGCCACAGGGTGAACGGTGGGTTATGTACGGGTAAAGGGGCGCTTGAATCGTGCCAATACGACTGCTACTGTGACGGAATTCATTGATCAATGAGCCAACCAAATTGGCTTGAGGTGGTGGCACACCCATCAACGCGGCCACCACTTCTGCTCCTTCGGTTGGGAACGCCCTTTTTGACCATTCGAGAGTTCCCCAGAACTTCGTGTGCCCATCGCGGAGGTAGACCCCATATGTACAGCCTGATGCTGCTCAACGGCGGAATCGGCAACCGTGTCGCAGCAGGCCGCCCCAAGCAGTTCATCGAGGTGGCCGGACGCCCGATCATCGTCTACTCGCTGGTCGCCGCCGACGCCGTACCCGAGATCGACCAGATCGTCCTCAACTACCCCGAAGGGTTCCGCGAGGAGATCGAACGCTTGGTCGACGACTACGCCATCCAGACGCCGGTCACCTATGTGAAGGCGGGCGCGAGCCGACACGAGTCGGTCGCCGCCATGCTCCCCGAATGCTGCAACGACCGCGTCCTCGTCCACGAGTCCGCCCGTCCCCTGGTCGGCACCGCCGACTTCAAACTCCTGGTCGCCGACCCTCGCGAGAACGTGAGTCTCATGCTCCCCATCCCCTTCACCGTCGCCCCCGTCGACCCCGAAACGGCCCTGGTCGCCGGCTCGCTCGAACGCGACCGCCTGCGCAACGTCCAGCTCCCCCAGAAGTTCCTCAAAGCCGACCTCGCCGACGCGCACGAGCAGGCCCGCGACAAGCAGCTCGTGTTCACCGAGGACGCGACGCTGTGCGCGGTGACCGGTCACGACGTGTACTTCATCGACGGCCAGGACACCAACATCAAGGTCACCACCCCGACCGACGTCAAGCTCGCGGGCTTCCTCCTGGGCGGAGGCGACGATGTCTAAGTCGATCCTCATCACCGGCGCGTCCAAGGGCATCGGCGCGGCCACCGCCGAGCGCTTCTTCTACGACGACAACGACGTCACCGACCTCATCCTCCTCGCCCGCGAGTCCAAGGAGTTCGAGAAGCTCATCTCCCGGCTTGCCGACGACAACCCGCACGGCAAACGCGTCTTCCCGCACTTCATCGACCTGGCCGACCGCGCCCGCATCGTCGGCCTCATGCGCGACGTCATGGCCGAGGCAGGCAAGGTCGACATCCTGATCAACAACGCCGGATACACCGCCCCGTGCGCGTTGCAGCAGATCACGTTCGCCGACTTCGAGCGGACGATGGGCGTGAACGTGTACGCGCCGTTCACGATCGTGCAGGAGCTGCTCCACTGCGGCAACACCTTCGAGCTCATCGTGAACATCGCCTCCACCGCCGGGATGGGCGGCCGACCCGGCTGGCTCACCTACGGCGCGTCCAAGGCCGCGGTGATCAACATGAGCGAGGCGATCAAGGAGGAGCTGTCGATCTACGGCACCCGCGTCGTGTGCATCTCGCCCGGCCGCTGCGCGACCGACCTGCGGCGAAAACTCGCCCCCGACGAGGACCCCTCGACGATCATGCAGCCCGAGCACGTGGCCTCGGCCATCGCCATGCTCGCCTCCGATGTCGGCCACCTCGTCGACAGCCAGAACCTCGTCGTCCGTCGATAAGAGACACTCGAATGCTCCTTGAGATCACGCAGCTCAGATACATCCGGGCGCTTCTGCCGAACCTGCTGCCAGTGCTGTGCCACGCCGTCATCCTCTTCGGCGTCTCGGGGGCCTGGCCCGCGGTGGGCCTGGCGCTGACGGCCGCGACGCTGGCGTTCTACTTCTATCCCCGGGCCGCCAACGTGCCCGGCCGCTACGCGCCGGGCCGGACGCTGCTGGCGTTCACGCCGTTCACCGCGGCCGTCGCCGCGGGGTCGGACGTGCCGCTCGCATGGGCCGTGGCCGCGCTGGCCACGGCCGGGATGATCGCCGTCGAGGTGCTACTGGGCCGGGTGGTGTCGGCGGCGAAGATCGCCACGGCGCACCTTCCCACGACGCCTTCCACCGCGGACTCGTTCCTGCGCCGGACCGTCCTGTACTACCTGTCGACGTTCGCGGTCCTGGCCGTGCAGGCGCCGCTGGTGTTCCCCGGGGTCGCGGCGGTGACGCCGTACGCGGTCGCGTTGGCGGTGCTGCCCACGGCGGTGCTGGCAGCGGCGAAGTTCCTGGACCTGACCCATCGCATCCTGCCCACCACCGAGGACACCACGCTGACGGTGGCCGAGGCGCTCGACCGGCTCGAACCGACGTTCATGGTCTACTTCGCCGGGCCGCCCAACACCACCTACCAACTGGAGATGTGGCTGCCGTACTTCGAGCAGATCTCCGGCGGGTACTTCGTCATGACCCGCGAGCGGCACAACCTCCAGGCGCTGGCCGATGTCACCGAGCGGTCCGTGGTCTTCGTCGAGGGGCAGGGGCCGATCGACGGGGTCATTCCCGCTTCGGTGACGACGGTGTTCTACGTCAACAACGGCATGAAGAACGCCCACCTGGTCCGCAACCCCGACCTGCGGCACATCCAACTGCTGCACGGCGACTCGGACAAGGTCTCCAGCTTCAACCCGGTCACGGGCATGTTCGACCGGATCTTCGTGGCCGGGCAGGCCGGGATCGACCGGTACGAGAACCACGGCGTGTCGATTCCGGCGGAGAAGTTCGACATCGTCGGGCGCCCGCAGGTGTCGGTGCTCGACATCCCACGGACCGAGATCAGCACCGTCAAGTCCCCGACGGTGCTGTATGCGCCGACGTGGACCGGGTTCTACGAGGACGCGAACTACTGCTCGCTCCCGTTGGGGCCCAAGCTGGTGAAGGCGCTGCTGGACCGGGGCGCGACCGTGGTGTTCCGGCCGCACCCGTACACCGACCGCGACGACGGCGCCGACCGCAAGAGGGCCGAGACCGAGGAACTGCTGCGCGCCGACGCGGCCAAGACCGGGCGCGCGCACCTGTGGGGAGCCAAGGCCTGCGAGGAGATGACGCTGTTCGACTGCGTGGACGCCGCCGACGCCCTCGTCTGCGACGTCAGCGCCGTCGCCTCGGACTGGCTCTACACCGAGAAGCCCTTCGCGGTCGTCGACGCCCGCGACGAGGGCGAGGCCTTCGTCGAGACCTTCCCTCTGGCCCGCGTCGCTTACAGGATCGACTCCACCGGCGCCAACCTCGGCCCAGTCCTCGACGACCTCCTCAAAACCGACCCCCTCGCCCCCGACCGCGCCCGCGAAAAGGTCTACTACCTCGGCGACTTCCCCGCCGAAACCTACGAACGAGCCTTCATAGAAACCGCCCAGCGCTACATCGACGACCGCTCAACCAACTGACCCGTCGAACCCCGATGGGCCCCTGCCACAGCGGCAGGGGCCCATCGGGGTTCAGCCGGTCACAATCCAGATGCGCCGGGAGTCCTGGGCATGGCAGAGTCAGATTTCCTCTCTGCGAATGGAACTGCCGTGAAGACGATGACTCTGTGGCGCCCTTGCGGCCCGGCTGAGCTTGCGTTGGTCCGTGAGTCGGGGTGGACCGCTTGGCCTCCTCGCTTGCCCGACCAGCCGATCTTCTACCCGGTCTTCAACGAGGACTATGCGACGAAGATCGCCCGCGACTGGAACGCGCCCCGAGACGGCGTCGGGTACGTGACCCGCTTCGAAGTCGACGGTGCCTTCGCCGAGCGCTACCCGATCCAACAGGCCGGAGGCCGCACGATCCTCGAACTCTGGGTTCCCGCCGAAGACCTCGAAGAATTCAACCGCCACATCATCGGCGTCATCGAAGTCGTGGGGGAGTACCGTGCCGAAACGCCGTAAGAAGGGACGGGCAGTAGCTCAGCATGAACCGTCTGCCGTTCAGCAGTTCATCGCCGGCCTGGACGACGCGGACCGAATCGAGATAGCCGCTCTCGAAGGCCGAAGCTTGGACCTTAAGCAGACCGGACCCGCCGCAGCGAACATGGCACGACCCGGCGAACCGCGAGGCGGGCTGCTGGACTCACTACGCACCTGGCAATGGCTCATCGAGGCGATGGAGGGCGGCTGGACGGCACCGAGCACCTCCATCGTCTACGAGTACCTGAACGAACTCACCGCTCGGGACAGGCTGGAGGGACTCCGGCGAGGCATGCGAGACCCGCTGCGACACAAGTTCGACCGCTTGCTCGCTGACCTCGATCAGCGGTTTCGGGCCCGCACATTCCACGACCATGGCGAGGAACTGGCGCAGTATTGGAAGCCGCTCGCTGAAGGCAGGGAGGCCCGCTGGTACTGGCTTCGACGTCCGATCACCTTGCCCCTGATCTGGTGAGCCCATCGAGACGAAGAAGCGGCCCGGATCAAAGATCCGGGCCGCTTGCTTTGCAGGAGTGACAGGACTCGAACCTGCAACCCTCGGTTTTGGAGACCGATGCGCTACCAATTGCGCCACACTCCTTTGCCAGCCCGTTGCCCGGCTGGCCGCAACCATCTTACGTGTTGCGGTTCAGCCGGTGCAAGCGGGTTGGGGTGGGGTGGTTAGGAGGCCGGGACGACCGAGCCGTCGTCCCAGGTGTCGAGGATGAACTGCTTGACCTCGTCGGACTGGAGGAGCTCGGCGAGCTTCTGGATGTCCTCGTTGTCGGCGTTCGCGGCCGTGGTGACCAGGTAGTTCGCGTACGGGTTGCCGTCGGGCGACTCCGAGTGGAGCGCGTCCTCGGCCGGGCTGAGGTCGGCTTCGAGCGCGTAGTTGCCGTTGATGACGGCCGCGTCCACGTCGGGCAGCGACAGCGCCAGCTGCGCGGCCTCAAGCGGCACGAACTCCAGGTTCTTCGGGTTCTCCGCGATGTCGTCCTCGGTCGCGAGCGTCACGTCGACGCCATCGGCGAGGGTGATCAGGCCCGCGTCGGCCAGCAGCGCCAGCGCGCGCCCGCCGTTGGAGCCGTCGCCGGGGATGGCCACCTGGCCGCCCTCGGGGATCTCCTCCAGGGTGGCGGCCTTGTCCGAGTACAGGCCCAGCGGCTCGATGTGCACCGCGGCCACGGTGACCAGGTCGGTGCCGTTCGCGGCGTTGTACTCGTCCAGGTAGGGCTCGGTCTGGAAGAAGTTCGCGTCCACCGAGTTGTCCGCCGTGGCCACGTTCGGCTGCACGTAGTCGGTGAACTCCTCGACCTCGATCGTCAGCCCGGCGTCATCGGCCAGGTTGTCGGCGATGAAGTTCAGGATGTCGGCGTGCGGCACCGGCGTGGCGGCCACGGTCACGGTCCCGTTGGTCTCGGTCGGCTCCGACGGCTCGTCGGCGCCGCAGGCGGTCAGCGCCAGCGCCGAAGCGGCCACGATCGAACTGCCCAGGAGGGCACGGCGATTGAACATAGTTTTCTCCTAAGGGAAAGGTAGGGAATTACTTCTTACCGGCGGTCGAGGGTGCGGGCGCACCGATCGCCGAGAATCTGGAACAGCTGCACGAGCACCACGAGGATGACCAGGGGCCAGATCATGTACTCGGTCTGGAAACGCTGGTAGCCGTAGCGGTAGGCCAGGTCGCCCAGGCCCCCGCCGCCCACGATCCCGGCCATCGCCGAGTACGAGACGACGGCCACGAGCGTCACGGTGAAGCCGCGGATGAGCCCCGGTGTGGCCTCGGGCAGGACCACCCGCCACACCAGCGCCGGAGTCGAAGCGCCCATCGAGCGGGCCGCCTCGACCAGGCCCGGCTGCACTTCGAGGAGCGCGCCCTCGACCAACCGGGCGAAGAACGGGATCGACGCCACCGTCAGCGGCACGATCGCCGCCTCGGTGCCGATGCTCGTGCCCGTGATCAACCGCGTCAGCGGCACCACCGCGACCATGAGCAGGACGAACGGAGCGCTGCGGCCGATGTTCACGACCAGTCCGAGCGGCGCGTTGACCACCGCGAACGGCCGCGGCCCGGTCTTGGACGTCACGTACAGGATCGTCCCCAGCAGCAGGCCGCCCAAGAGCGTCCACAAGCCCGCCACCGACACGATGTGCAGGGTCTCCCAGAAGGCTTCGACCAGGAGTTCTGTCATGCGATCGGTCATGACTGCACCCCTTCGACTGGCACGATCGGCGTCGCCGAATGCGCGAGTTCCTCACCGAGCAGGCGCGCGGCGAGCCGCCGGGCCTGGCCGCCCAGGCGCGAATCCGGGTCGGACAACAGGTCGGCCACCGCGCCGGTCTCGACGAACCGGCCCTCCTCCATCACCGCCGCACGGTGACAGATCCTGGTGATCACTTCGAGCTCGTGCGTGATGAGCAGGATCGTCAACCCCAGTTCGCGGTTGAGCCGCGCCAGCAGGTCCAGGATCTCGTCGGTCGTGTCCGTATCCAGCGCGCTCGTGGCCTCGTCCGACAGCAGCACCGCAGGCTCGGCCGCGAGCGCCCTGGCGATCGCCAGGCGCTGGCGCTGGCCGCCGGAGAGCTGCCCGGGGTAGGCCCTCGCCTTGTCGGCCAGGCCCACGAGGTCGAGCAGTTCGAGCGCCCGGGCGCGCCGCTGGGGACGCGCCACGCCGCGGAAGCGGAGTGGCAGGCCCACGTTCGAGGCCGCGTTGCGGTTCGACAGCAGGTTGAAGTGCTGGAAGATCATCGCGGTCTTGGCCCGCGCGGCCCGCAGCTCGCGGCCGCGCAGGGCCGTGAGTTCGGCGCCGTCCACGGTCACCGTGCCCTCGTCGGGCCTGGTGAGGAGGTTGGCGGTGCGCAGGAGCGTGGACTTGCCGGCGCCCGAGCGTCCGAGGATGCCGAAGATCTCGCCGGGGGCGACGTCGAGGTCGACCGCGTCGAGGGCGACGAGGTCACCGAAGCGCTTGGTCACGCCGGACAGGCTGATGCTGGGATTGCGGTCCATGAGAATGGAAGATCGCTTTCGCTGTGGGAGTTCGCCGCTTCGGGGCGCGGCGTTGCGGGGACCCTCAGCAGGCGCACATTCGGCAGCACGAAGCCGCGGCGCCGGTGGCGTCGCTGAGGCGTTCGAAGTGCTGTCCGTTCATAGCCTAGAAGTCAAGCAGGAATTCGTGCCGATTCCAAGTGCCTGTGACGAACGCCGCGTCCTCGAACGGGGCCGCTGCTGAGATAGGGTTCGGCCATGACTGTTGCGACGATTCCCGCCCCGGCGTTCGCGATCGAGCGGTTCCGACTCGCCAACGGACTGCGCGTGGTCCTCGCGCCCGACCCGGGCGCGCCCGTGGTCGGCGTCGCGGTGGTCTACGACGTGGGCATGCGAAGCGAACCGGAGGGACGCACCGGTTTCGCGCACCTGTTCGAGCACATGATGTTCCAGGGCTCCCACAACGTCGGCAAGGCCGAGCACATGCGGCACGTCCAGTCCGCCGGCGGGACCTTCAACGGCTCGACCCACATCGACTACACCGACTACTTCAACCTGCTGCCCTCCAACGGCCTCGAACTGGCGCTGTTCTTGGAGGCCGACCGCATGCGCGGCCCGGCGATCACGCAGGAGAACCTGGACAACCAGGTCAGCGTCGTCAAAGAGGAGATCCGGGTCAACGTCCTCAACCGCCCCTACGGCGGCTTCCCGTGGATCAAGCTCCCGCCGGTCATGTTCGACACCTTCCCCAACGCCCACGACGGCTACGGCTCGTTCGTCGACCTCGACGCGGCCACCGTGGCCGACGCGAAGTCGTTCTTCGAGGCCTACTACCCGGCCTCGAACGCCGTCCTCTCCGTCGCCGGGGACTTCGACCTCGCCCAGGCCCGCGAGCTGGTCGAACGCCACTTCGGGAACGTCGAGACCCGGCCCGCGCCGGTCCACCCGTCCTTCGACGAGCCCGACCTCACCGGCGAGCGCCGCGAATCCTATGTGGACGAGCGCGCCACGCTCCCGGCCTTCGCCGCCGCCTGGCGCGTCCCCGACCCGGTGACCGAACTCGACGAGTTCCTCCCGTACGTCGTCCTCGGCGAACTCCTCACCGACGGCGACGCCTCCCGCCTGGTCGAACGCCTCGTCCACACCGACCGCACCGCCACCGCAGTGGCCGCCCACTGCACCTTCATGGCCGAACCCTTCGCCTCCCGTGGCCCCACCGCGATGCTCGTCCAGGCGTTCCTGCCGCCCGGCACCGCAGTCGACACCGTCCTGGGCACCGTCGACGAAGAGCTGCGACGCGTCGCCGAAGGCGTCGACGAAGCCGAACTCGACCGCGTCAAAGCCCGCGTCGCCGCCCAACTCCTCCGCGGCGACGACTCGGTCATGGGACGCTCCCGCCGCCTCGCCACCGCCGAGATCTTCCATGGCGACGCCGCGATCACCACCCGCTTCGCGTCCCTGCTCGGCGAGGTCAGCGCCGAATCCGTCGCCCGCGCCGCCGCCGCACTGACGCCGAACCGCCGCGCCGTACTCGAAGTCATTCCTGGAGGAGCACAGTGACCAACGTCATTCCCGGACTCGCGCCGGAAGTCCCGCTGTCCCTGCCGGTCCCCGTCGAGCGCACCCTCCCCAACGGGCTGCGCGTCCTCCTCCTGCGCCGCCCCGGCGTCCCGCTCGCCGAAGTGCGCCTGTCGATCCCGGCCGCCCACGCCGACCTCGCCGCCGCCGACCTGCTCGCCTCCGCGCTGTTCTCCGGCACCGAGACCGCCTCCATGACCGAGATCGCCCAACGCCTCCAAGGCGTCGGCGGCGCCCTCGGCGCCGGAGCCGACCCCGACCGCATCGCCGTCTCCGGCAACAGCCTCGCCACCGGCCTGCCCGAACTGCTCGAAGTCCTCGGCGAACTCCTCAAATCCGCCGACTACCCCGACGGGCCCCTCGCGGTCGAACGCTCCCGCATCATCGACGGCCTCTCCGTCGCCGAACAGCAGCCCGACTTCCAAGTCGGCCGCGTCCTCGACGCCCGCCTGTGGGGCGACCACCCCTACGGGCACCAGCAGCCCACCGCAGACGAAGTCGCCGCCATCGAACGCGACGCCGTCCTCGCCCTCCACGCCTCCCGCGTCCACCCCACCGGGGCCCGCCTGGTCATCGTGGGGGACATCGACATCGACGCCACCGGCGCCGCCGTCGAGAAGGCCCTCGGCGACTGGAACGGCGCCGGCGAACCGCGCACCATGGAACCCCTGCCCGACCTCGTCCCCGGACCCCTCGTCCTGGTCGACCGGCCCGGCTCGGTCCAGTCCGCGATCCGCGTCGCCTACCCGGCCGTGGCCCGCACCCACGACGACAACGCCGCGCAACACCTCGCCAACCTCGCGTTCGGCGGCTACTTCTCCTCACGCCTGGTCATGAACCTGCGCGAGACCAAGGGCTACGGGTACTCGCCGCGCTCGCGCGTCGACCACGCCCCCGCCGGCTCCATCCAACTCGCCGCCGTCGACGTGGCCACCGAGGTCACCGGCCCCGCGCTCGCCGAAGTCCGCGCCGAACTGCGCGGCATGGCCGAACGCCCGCCCGCGAGGGAGGAGCTCGACCTCGCCCGCCGGTACGCGCTCGGCTCGATCAAACTCGCCACCGCCACCCAGGCCGGCGTCGCCAACTACATCTCGGCGCTGGCGGCCGCGGGCCTGCCGCTGTCGTGGCTGGCCGAGCACTCCGAGCGGCTCCGCGCCGTCACCGCCGAGGACATCGGCCGCGTCAGCGCCGCCCGCCTCGACCCCGACCGCGCGGTCACCGTCGTCCTCGGCGACGGCGGCGAGATCCGCGAGGGCCTGGCCCAGTTCGGGGAGATCGAGGCGCCGTGAACCACCCGCCCCTGGCGATCGACGTCCTCGACCGCGGCGCCGCGCACCGCAGCGACGACGAATGGCTCAGCGCCGCTTGGGAACAGGCCCAGATCGTGGTCTGCGACCCCGAGCGCGAGCGCATCGACGCCGACGAGGACGGCCTGCACTACCACGGCGCCGACACCGCCCCCGACGGCGAGCGCGTCTACCTCGGCGGCGAGGACCCGCCGGTGTTCGCGGTGCTCACCGACCTGCCCGAGGGCCTGCCGGGGCGCTCGATCAAACCGAGTTGGGACCGCCGCGACCTCGCGATCGCGGTGGAGGCCATCGGGATCGGGCACTGGCACGCGACCTACCGGTTCCACCCGACCACGGGCGAGCCGCTCAAGGCCCGCAACGCGGGCTGGGAGCTCGCGGCGGGCGGGTCCCGCCCGGTCTTCCCACGCACCGACCCGGCCGTGATCGTGCTCATCGACGACGGCGCCGACCGCGTCCTGCTGGCGCAGCACCAACGCTATGGCGGGCAGCCGAAACCGGCCGTCGCCCAGAACACGATCAGCCCGCCGCGCGAGCGCCAGGGCCGGTACGCGTGTATCGCCGGGTTCGTCGAACCGGGCGAGTCGGCCGAGGCCGCGGTCCACCGCGAGGTGGCCGAGGAGATCGGCATCCGCATCGACCGGCTCGAATACGTCTCCAGCCAGCCGTGGCCCTACCCGCGCTCGCTCATGCTCGCGTACCGGGCCACCGCCGACGCGTCGCAGCCGCTCACGCTGCAACCCGAGGAGATCTCCGACGCGCGCTGGTTCACCCGCGACGAGGTGCGCGACATGTGGGCCGACACCGCCGACGGCACCCCGAGCGCGGTCCGGATCTCGGTGGCGCGCTTCCTGATCGAGAACTGGCTCGAAGAAGGCTGAGCGCTTGCGAACCCCTGCCCGATGGCGGCCGGGGCTCGCATGCACCGCCTAGACCTTCGCGACGGTGGCCTCGGACTCGGTGACGCCGGTCTTGGCCGCCACCGCGCGCTGCGCGGTGAAGACCCCGGCGATGACCACGAGGCCGCCGATGATCTGCGGCACCGTCAACGCCTCGCCGAGCAGCGCCCAGGCCGCGAGCGAGGCCACCACGACCTCGGTGTACCCGATGCCTCCGGCGACCGGCGCGGACACGAACCGCAGGCCGCTGAGGCCCAACCCGTACGCGAGGGCCGTGCACAGCACCAAGGCGATCGAGCTGACCAGCGCGGTCGTCTCGACGCCGCCGAGCGTGACTTCGGCCGACAGCACCGCCCAGTCGAGCGCCCACGGGGCCGCGAGCGGGGTGAGGGCCACGACGCCGACCGCGAAGCCCACGGCCAAGAGGACGCGCACGTCGACCTTCGCGGTGAGCTTCTCGCCCGCGAGGAAGTACGTGGCCTGGCAGGCGGCGGCGGCCGAGCCTGCGATGAGGCCCACCGCGTCCAGGCGCAGCCCCGACCAGACCTCGACCACGATGCACAGGCCGGTGATGCTCAGCAGCACCCCGATCACGGCCGAGCGCGGCAGGATCGTCCGCCTGACGAACCGCACCCAGGCCACGACCACGATGGGGCCCATGAACTCCAGGAGCAGCGCGATGCCCACCGGCAGCCGTTCGACGGCGATGAAGTAGAACGCCTGCACGGCCGCGATCGCGGTGAGCCCGAACAGGATCAGCGCGCCCCAGGGGAGCCGCTTGCCTTCGCGCAGGGTCCGCACGAGCGGGACCAGGGCGATCGCGATGGCGATGACCCCTACGCCGCAGATGCGCAGCCAGGTGACCTGGAGCGGGGTCAGGCCCGCTTGGATGACCACCTTCCCGAAGGGACCGCAGACACCGAAGAACAGCGAGGCGGCGAGGACGAGGGCCACGCCGAGGGTGGCGCGAGGTGAGGACATGAGGGCTCCACAAGTCGATCGGTCGGGAGGCGCGGGCCGCTCGGACCTGAGGGGTCCGAGCGGGGCCGACGCGCGGGATCGATTGAGGGGCTGGCGAACCGTAGCACCGATTGAGGGCAGAAGAAAAGGCCCGGGACGGATCCATCCCGGGCCTTGAATGCTTAGCGACCACCCCTCGAAGTCGCTAAGCAAGTCTGACGAGTCAACTATAGGGCATCGTACCGGCTTTGTGTCCTAAACGTGACCATGGTCTCGACATGTGGCACAGGTCAAACCGCGAGCTTGGCTTTCACCTGCGCCAGAGAGGGATTGGTCAGGGCCGAGCCGTCCTCGAACTTGACCGTGGGCACGGTCTGGTTGCCGCCGTTGACCCCCATGACCCACGCCGCGGCTTCGGCGTCGTCCTCGATGTTGACCTCTTTGTAGAGCACGCCCTCACGGTCGAACGCCGACTTGAGCCGCCTGCAATAGCCGCACCAGGTGGTGCTGTACATGGTGATCATCGATCCTCCTTCGTCATCGACACTAACGCGATACCGCCCGGGGGCATTCCGCCCGCAGCGAACATCACCCGCAGCGGGGCGATTCTTGTCGTACCCCCGCCGGAAGATGGGCGCACCTTCTTCTTCCCCTGGGTGGGTGGGGCTAGGGATCGTACGTCCCCACCCACCCACCCCACGTTTCCCCGCACCTCCCGTAACCGCGTCGCGCACCCGATCGCGCGCCCCACCGCGCTTCCCCGCCGCCCGGGCCGTGTCGGTCCGCTCTGCCACACTGTTGCGATGACCGCACGCGACCGGGCAATCGAAGAGCTACTGGCCGGACTCGACCCTGAGCAGCGCGAGGCCGTGACCGCCGAACCCGGGCCGGTCTGCGTCCTGGCCGGGGCCGGGACCGGCAAGACCCGCGCGGTGACCCACCGCATCGCCTGGCGCGTCCTGCGCGGCGACATGCGCGGCCAGCACGTCACGGCCGTCACCTTCACCGCCCGCGCCGCCGGCGAGATGCGCGACCGCCTCCGCGGCCTGGGCGTCTCCGGCGTCAACGCCCGCACCTTCCACTCCGCCGCGCTGCGCCAACTCCGCTACTTCGGCACCGGCCGCTTCGGCGGCCAGCTCCCCGAACTGGTCGACTCCACCCTCAAGTTCACCGCCATCGCCGCCGCCCGCGCCGGACTCCAGACCACCCGCGCCAAGAACTACGACCTCACCACCGAGATCGAATGGGCCGCCTCCTCCCTCATCGGCCCCGACGACTACGTCAGCGCCATCGCCGCCCTCGGCCGCGACGCCCCCATCGCCCCCGAAGACGTCGCCAAGGTCTACGCCGCCTACATCGAGGCCAAGCGCCGCGCCGGGGTCATGGACTTCGCCGACGTCCTCGCCTACACCGCCGACCTCATCGCCGACGTCGACAGCGCCGCCGACCAGATTCGCAGCCAGTACCGCTTCTTCGTGGTCGACGAGTACCAGGACGTCACCCCCCTCCAGCAGCGACTCCTCGACGCCTGGCTCGGCGACAGGGACGACATCACCGTCGTGGGCGACGCCAGCCAGACCATCTACTCCTTCACCGGCGCCACCTCCACCCACCTCCTCGACTTCACCCGCAGGCACCGCGGCGCCGCCCTGGTGCGCCTCGTCCGCGACTACCGCTCCACCCCCCAGGTCGTGGGCCTGGCCAACCGCATCATCGGCGAGTCCAAGGGCCGCGAGGCCAAGATGCGCCTCGAACTGATCGGCCAGCGCCCCGACGGCCCCGCAGTCACCGCCGAGGTCTTCGCCGACGAGGCCGAAGAGGCCGACATGATCGCCCGCCGCTGCTCCCAGTACATCGCCGACGGGGTCAGCCCCTCCGAGATCGCCGTCCTCTACCGCACCAACGCCCAGTCCCAGGCCTACGAGGAGTCGCTGGCCTCCTACGGCGTCCCCACCGTGATCACCGGAGCGGCCCGCTTCTTCGACCGGCCCGAGGTCCGCCAGGCCGTGGTCGCCCTCCGCTCGGCCGCCAAGACCGAGCTGGCGCACCAGCCGCTCCTCGAAGCGGTCCCCGCGGCCCTCGAAGCGGTCGGCTGGCGCCCCGACTCGCCCCCTTCCGGTGGGGCCCAACGCGAAGCGTACGAAGCGGTCTCGGCCCTCGCCGCCCTCGCCGAGCAGTTCCTGGAGCACCACCGCGCCAACCCCGACGAGGACGGCCCCGACCCCGACCTCGACGCGTTCTGCGCCGAACTGCAACGCCGCGCCGCCGAGCAGCACGCGCCCGCCGTCGCCGGGGTGACCCTCGCGAGCCTCCACGCGGCCAAGGGCCTCGAATGGGACGCGGTGTTCCTCGTCGGCCTGGCCGAAGGCACCCTCCCGACCACGTTCGCCCGCACCGACGCCGCCCTCGAAGAGGAGCGCCGCCTCCTCTACGTCGGCATCACCCGCGCCCGCGAGCGGCTCCAGCTCTCCTACGGCCTGGCCCGCAACGCCGGAGGCCGCGAACGGCGGCTCAGCCGCTTCCTCGCCCCGCTCGGCCTGAGCGGATTCCCCCGCCCCTCAGAGCCCAAGACCGCCGCATCCAAGCAGCGAAATGCCAAGCGCGCCAACAAGATCCTCGACTGCTCCGGCTGTGGCAAGACCCTCACCGACGCGCGCGACCGCAAGCTCGGCCACTGCGCCGACTGCCCGGCCACAATGGACGAATCGCTGTTCGAGCGGCTGCGCGAATGGCGCATCACGATCGCCAAGCGGGACGCCAAACCGGCCTTCACGATCTTCACGGATGTGACCTTGATCGCCATCGCGGAGCGCTGTCCGGGATCCGACAGCGAGCTGGCGTCCCTCCACGGCATCGGGAAGTCCAAACTCGACAAGTACGGTCCGGCGGTGTTGCACCTGGTCAACGGCGGCGAGGTCGAGGGGGCGGTGGCGCTGTGCGAAGCGGCCTCCTGACCGCCCCGGAGGCGGGCGAGAAATTTCTTGATTGACTCGCGGAAAAAGACGTTGCGCTTCGGTGTACGACGGGCGTAGCGTTGCTGCTGCCGGGTGAGGTGTGTGCCTCACTCGTTGAACTTAGGAGTTGACCAATGTTGACCACGAAACCTGGGAAGGGGGATCAGACGATGATGCTGCTCGAAGCAACCGCGCACACCGCGCCGCACGCCACGACTGAGACGGCCACGGCCGCCTATCACCGTCTCGCGCCCGTCTTCACCCAGCTTCGTGGCACCACTCTGCCCGTTGCCGTCCGTACTACGGCTCTGGGCACCGTCGGCACCAATGGCATGGACGTCACCGGCGTCTTCGGAAGCGGCCGTGCGTTCGCAGGCCTCGGATGGCAGCCGATCGTCGGCTCCGAGAAGAAGCGTCACGGCGCCACCCGCGGGAGACCGCCTCGAGAACATCGAAAGGGCTTATTTAGAGCCCGCTCGGAACTCTCGAGGCCGCGAATCCCGCACCAGGGATCGCGGCCTTTTTGTATGGCTTGAAGGCCAGGTCGCGACCCACCAGTTGACCAAAGACGAGACAGATTGCGAAGCAATTGAGTCCTCAGACAGCACTGATGCGACCGACCGACAACACGAGAGAGGAGACCGAGCTCATGACCGACACCCTCATCGGGCCCGAGCTGCGAGAGCAGGCCTGTCAGACCGGCGGCGACCTGCCCTGCCGCGAGTACGACGCCGACCTGTGGTTCTCGGAGCAGCCCACCGAGCTGGAGTACGCCAAGTCCCTGTGCGCCGACTGCCCCGTCCGGATGGCGTGCCTGACCGGCGCCCTGGAGCGGCACGAGCCGTGGGGCGTGTGGGGCGGCGAGATCTTCGAGAAGGGGAACGTCGTGGCCCGCAAGCGGCCGCGCGGCCGGCCCCGCAAGGACGCCGCGCTCGTCGAGCAGGCCGCGCAGGCCGAGCTCGCCGCGCGGACCAAGGAGCTCGCGCTCGCGGGGGTGGCGGTGTCATGACCGTCGACTATCTGAGCCGTCATCTCAAGCGCGATGTCGGCGTGAACGAACTCGAACTCCTGCTCAGCGAGGAGATCGAAGCGGTCAGGCCGATGACACCGCCGAGCACGCTGTTCGGCCGCATCGGCAGGCTCCGGATGCGGAGTCTGTGGAAAGAAGCCGGTGAGGGGCGTCTTTGACGCCGTGACAACCGCGTTGGCTGAAGGGGTCCTTCCTTGAGAGAGGAAGGGCCCCTTTCGTTATGCCCGCTTCGGGTCGGTGCCCTCGGGGTCGGCGAAGCCCGGCAGCCACTCCTCCAGGATCGAACGCCAGCGCGCCGTCGCGCCCAGCTGGCACAGCACCCCGATCGACCCCATCGTGACGCGGTGGATGAGCAGGTACTCGGGCGGGAAGCTCAGCTGCTTGTTCAGCTTCGCGGCCTCCGAGCCCTGCCCGGTGATGCGGGTGCTCTCCCCGCGCAGCCACTCGCGCGAGAACTGGAACTCCTCGCCGGCGATCGGCGCCAGCATCGGCTCCAGCAGGTCGTGCATGGCCGATGCGTCGATCTTCAGGTGCGGCGGCACGAAGCCCTCGCCCCTCAGGCCCTCGACGACTTCGTCGGCCTTGCCGTCGAGCGTGAGCCGCGTCAAGCGCCCCACCTGCACCGGCATGCCGCCGGGGAGCCTGGCGGCGGCGCCGAAGTCGTAGACGATCAGCCGCCCGTCCTCGGCGATCGCGAAGTTCCCCGGGTGCGGGTCGGCGTGCAGCAGCTCGACCCTCCTGGGGGCCGAGAAGTGCAGCGTGGCCAGCCGCAGCCCGGCCGCGTCGCGCTCGGCCTGGGTGCCCTCGGCGATGACCTGCGCGAGGCCGCGCCCGGCGATCCACTCGGTGACGAGCACTTCGCCGCTGGCGTGGACGACCTCGGGGACCACGATGAGCGGGTCGTCGCGGAAGGCGTCGGCGAACTTGCGCTGCGTGGCGGCCTCCAGCTCGTAGTCGAGCTCTTCGAGGAGCCGCTCGCGCAGCTCCACGGTGATCCGCTTGACGTCGAAGTTCGGTTGCAGCACCTTGAACATCGGCGCGATGCGCGAGAGGTGGCGCAGGTCCGATCGCAGCGCGTCGCCCGCGCCGGGGTACTGGATCTTGACGGCCACGTCGCGCCCGTCCGACCACACGGCCCGATGGACCTGGCCGATGCTCGCCGCGGCGGCCGGGGCGTCGTCGAAGGACTCGAACCTGTCGCGCCAGTCCGGGCCCATCTGGCGCGAGAGCACGCCGTGGACGCTGGCCACCGGCAGCGGGGGAGCGGCGTTCTGGAGCTTGGTCAGGGCCTGCCGGTAGGGCGCGGCCAGGTGCTCGGGGAGTGCGGCCTCGAAGATCGACAGGGCCTGCCCGAGCTTCATCGCCCCGCCCTTGAGCTGGCCCAGCACGCTGAAGACGTGCTCGGCGGTGCGCCGCTGCGCCTGCTCGGAGAGGATCTCGTCGGCCAGCCCGGTGACCCGCTTGCCCAGTCCCACGGTGGCCCGGCCCGCCAGCCCCAGGGGCAGGGAGGCGAGTTTCATGCCGCGCGAGAAGGCCCGCCGCGGGAGATCGTCACCCGATTGGGAGGGTCCATGCCTGTCGCTCACGTTCCCAATGCTCTCACGGCCGGGCCGCTTCCCGAAGCCCGAGCACGCCGCCGAATCCACTCAGGCCGCGAGCCCACCTCACGCCTGTCACCCGCCTGGGGGCACGGTCCTCACACCCTTTGGGTGATGTGGCGCGGCGGGGCTTACACGCGTGAAATCTGTGGCATTCTGAGGCGGAACGGTCGCACAGCGTGACCATCGCAACCGCGACGCAGACTACAGGGGGAAACCAGTGGCTCAAGCTACGGAGACATACAACGGCTACTGCGTCAAATGCCGCGAGAAGCGCGACTTCGAGGGTCATGTGGTGGTCTCGGACTCGGGTCGCCGAATGGCCAAGGGCACGTGTCCGACCTGCGGCACCAAGATGAACCGGATTCTCGGCAAGGCCTCGTGACCCCGGCCGAAGGGCCGACTGCGACTCGCGGGCGACGCCCGGTGAGCACACCCCTCGCCTGATCCCATATTCCGGGACACTGGCGAGGGGATTTTCTTGGCATACACGCACTCTCGGTGCAATCGCGACATCGGCGTTATGCGATTGTCACTCCCGAGGTTTAGTGTGCGTGCATGGCGCGCAAAGTGCATCCCCCCGTAGAAGTGCGGCGCTCCCCCCGACGCCGGGCTACCGTAGCGGCCTACGAAGAACGAGGCCGCGTGGTCGTGATGATCCCTGACGCCTTCTCGGAGACCGAGGAGCGCGAGTGGATCGACCACATGCTGGCGAGGCTGCGTCAACGCGAGGCCCGCGACGGCCGCGCGTCCGACTCGGCCCTCCAGGACCGGGCCGTCAGGCTCGCGCACCGCTACTACCCCGACCACCCCGAATGCGCCGCCCCGCGCAGCGTCCGCTGGGTCGACAACCAGCACCGCCGCTGGGGCTCGTGCACCCCCTCGGACGGCACCATCAGGATCTCCCGCAGGCTCACCATGATGCCCTCGTGGGTCATCGACTACGTCCTGCTCCACGAACTGGCCCACCTGGTCCACCACGACCACTCCGGGCCGTTCTGGGAACTGGTGAACCGCTACGGCAAGGCCGAGCGCGCCCGCGGCTACCTCGAAGGCATCGCCGACGCCGAAGCGAGCGAACGCGCCTGAAGAGGCCGCAGCCGACCGCCTCGGCGGCCGGGCGAGCCCGCGCGCCTCACTTCTCCTCGGGGCCCTCGTCCTCGCTCTTCGGGTCGTTGACCGCGAGCTGGTCGAACATCGACTCCAGGTCCTCCATCGCCTCGGAGACGGTGGCGAAGCTCTCGGGGTGCTCCAGATCGGCCGCGCTCGGCATCAGGTCGGGGTGGGCCCAGACCGCCTCGCGCCCCTCGATCCCGCGCGCCTCGGCGACCGAACGCCACAGCTGCGACGCGGCCCGCACTTTCGCCTGATCGAGTTGCAGGCCCACCAAGGCCTCGAACGTCTGCTCGGCCGGACCTCCGGAAGCTCTGCGCCTGCGCGCCGACTCCATGAGGCGACCCATGGTCGGCAGGCGCTCGCCCACCGCCTCGGCCACCACCACGTTGATCCAACCGGCGATGAGCGCCAGCGTGGTGGCCAGCCGCGCCAGCGCGGCCTTCTGCTGCTCGGTGTCCTCGGGCTTGAACACCTCGCTCAGGTCGAGCGTGGCCGCGGCCTCGGGGTCCATCGGGTCGATCCCCGACATGGCCTCCTCGATCGCCGACTCGTCGATGCGGATCTCCCGCGCGTACGCCTCCAGGGCGCCGAGCAGATGGGCGTGCAGCCACGGCGCGTGCGTGAACAGGCGGTGGGCCGCGGCCTCGCGCAGCGCCACGAACAGGCGCACCTCCTCGACCGGGAGCTCGAGGCCCTCGGCGTAGGCGGTGATGTTGCCCGGCAGGAGCGCGGCGACCCCGGTCTTGCCCAGCGGCAGCCCGACCTCGGTGGAGGACAGGACCTCTCCGGCGAGCTTGGCGAGGGCCTGGCCCATCTGCGCGCCGAACAGCGCCGAGCCGACGCCCTTCATCAAATCGGCCATCGGGCCGAGCATCCCGGCCATCTCCTCGGGGACGAGGGTCTGCATCGCCTCGCCCATCTGGGCGGCCAGCGGCTCGGCCAGTTGCTTCCACGAGGCCTCGGTGCGCGCGATCCACTGCTTGCGCGTCCACGCGTCAGTGGCGGTGACTCCCGAGGGCCAGTTCACGGCCGAGTCGAGCCACAGGTCGGCCAGGCGCACCGCCTCGGCGATCTTGGCCTGGTCGGCCGGTCCGACCGTGTTCTCGGCCTCCAGCTCGGACTCGGCGAGCTGCCTCGCCAACTCCCAGTTGACCGGTCCGGACGACAGCGACTGCGACATCATCTGTTGCAGCTGCTGCATCATCTGGCGCACACGCGGATCGTTCGGGTCGGGCAGGTCGCCGCCCATGTTCCCGAAGCCGAACGGAATATCGGAGCCCATGCGCCAACCGTACGTCAGAGTAGGGGCCTCGGACCACGGCCCGCCGAACTGGAACGCCCTGTTCGCTGCGGGCCGAAAGCCGCTGTGGGCCGCGGCATGTAGGCTTCCCGCCATACCGAGTCCGGCTCGAAAGGATCGCCGAAGGTGCGAAGGCGTGGAATCACCGTCCTGTTGGGGGCCGCCCTCGTGGCGATGCTGACCTGGCAGGCCCTCTCGATGGACGTCGCCTACGTGGTCTTCAGCCCCGGGCCCACCGAAGACGTGCTCGGCTCGGGCGAACTCGACGGCGTCGAGCACCAGATCATCACCGCCGACACCGAATACGACTCCGAAGGCCAGCTGCGACTGACCACCGTGCGGGTGCGGCAGTCGATCACCCTCGCCGAGGCCCTGCGCTTCTGGATGTCCGACGACTACGCGATCATCCCGCGCGACCTGGTCTACCCGCCCGGCGAGTCCGAGGAGGACATCGCCGAGGAGCAGCAGGCCGACTGGGTCGAGTCCCAGTCCAACGCCGAGCAGGCCGCCCTGGGCTACCTCGGCGAGCCCGCCGTCATCGAGGTCGTGGCCGACTCCGGCGGCCTGGTCGCCGGGGACGTCCTCACCGCCGTCGATGGGACCCCCGTCACCTCGCTGACCGACCTGGAGAATTACGCCGACAGCGAAACCACGGTCACCGTGACGCGTGCCGGTGCGGCCGTTGAGGTTCCCGGCGTGGTCCTCGGGCAGGCCGATCTGTCCTCCACACATGAGGACCCCTACGGCATCGAGATCGACACCGAGGCCCTCGACATCGGCGGCCCCTCCGCGGGCCTGATCTTCGCGCTCGGCATCGTCGACCGGGTCACCGAGGGCGATCTCACCGACGGCAGGATCATCGCCGGCACCGGCGAGATCGATCCACAAGGGAACGTCGGTGGCATCGGCGGCATCCAGCAGAAGATCGCCGCCTCGGCCGAAGCGGGCGCCGAGGTCTTCCTCTCCCCGGCTTCGAACTGTTCGGACGCCGTCACCGTCGCGCCCGACGACATGACTATTGTCAGAGTCGAGACGCTCGCAGACGCCGTAACGGCGCTGGAGTCCCTAGCGGCCGGCGGGGAAGTCATCACCTGCTGACCCCGCCAGTGCCGCAGCACAACGAAGGAGTTGCTTGACAGTGGCGAACCGGACGCCCACCCCCCCACGGATGAGCCGACGAGGACGCTACGTCCTGATACTCCTCGTGGGAGCCATAGTCCTCCTGTCGGTGCTCGGCTGGCTCGTCAGCCTGCGCACCAGTTACCTCTGGTACGAATCGGTCGGGTACACCTCGGTGTTCTCGACGATGATGTGGACGCGCCTCGGTCTGTTCGGGGTATTCGCCCTGGCCATGGCCGCGTGGACCGGCATCAACCTCTACCTCGCCTACCGCTTCCGCCCCGACACCTGGCCCGCCACGAGCGAGCAGGAGGGCCTGGAGCGCTACCGCGAACTCATCTCGCCCAAGGCCGGCTGGTGGATCGGCGGCGTGGCCGCCGTGGTCGGCGTCTTCGCCGGCATGTCCGCCCAGAGCCGCTGGGAGACCTGGCTGCTGTTCCGCGAAGGCGGCGAGTTCGCCTGGTCCGACCCGGTCCTGGGCATGAACGCCGGCTTCTACGTGTTCCGGCTCCCGTTCTGGCAGTTCCTCATCGGCTTCGGCTTCGCCGCCGTGGTGGTCGGCATCCTCGCCTCCCTGAGCGCCTACTACCTCTACGGCGCCCTGCGCTTCTCGGGCACCGGCGACCGCATGAGCAACGCCGCGCGCATCCACCTCTCGGTGCTCGTCGCGCTCTTCCTGGGCCTCAAAGCCGTCGCGTACTACTTCGACCGCTTCAACTTCACCACCCAGGAGAACCAGGTCACCGACATCGTCGGCGGCGGCTACACCGAGATGACCGCGCTCATGAACGCCAAGAACGCGCTCATCTGGGTCTCGGTCATCGCCGCGGTCGTCATCCTGGTCTTCTCGTGGGGCTTCACCCGCTCGCTGGCCCTGCCCGCCGCGGCCCTGGGCCTCGTCGTGGTCACCGCGATCGCCGCCGGCGGCATCTACCCCGCCGTGGTCCGCAACTTCCAGGTCGAGCCCAACCGCCCCCAGCGCGAAGGCCCTTACGCCCAGCACACCATCGACGGCACCAGATACGCCTTCGGCATGGAGGACCTGGAGACCACCACGTACCCAGTGGCCTCCCAGCCCGACGCCGAGGCCATGGCCGCCGACAAGTCGACCGTGCCGTTCGTGCGCCTCATCGACCCGTTCGTGGTCTCCGACGCGTTCACCCAGGCGCAGCAGCCGCGAAGCTTCTACGACTTCAACGAGAAGCTCGACATCGACCGCTACACCTACACCGACGAGAACGGCAACGAGGTCACCCAGGACTTCGTGGTCGGCCTGCGCGAGCTCAACCCCGCGCAGCTGACCGACGAGCAGCAGGACTGGACCGTCACCCACACCGTGTACACGCACGGCTGGGGCTTCGTGTCCGCCTCGACCACCGAGAGCGACAACGGCGCGCCCTGCTTCACCTCCGGCGTCCTCTCCGACGACCCGGGCAACTGCCAGATCGGCAACGACATCATCGACGTCGAGAAGCCGCAGATCTACTACGGCCTGCTCAACAACGAGTACGCGATCGTCGGCGCGCCCGACACCGAGACGCCCCGCGAGTACGACCGCCCGATCGACGTGGCCGTCAGCGACGACGACTCGACCGAGGAGGACGCAGAGGAGATCGGCGACGACCGCTACACCACCTACGAAGGCGAAGGCGGGGTCGACATCGGCTCCATCGGACACCGACTGCTGTACGCGTGGGAGTTCCAAGAGCCGCGCTTCCTGCTGTCCGACCAGATCAACGAAGAGTCGCAGCTGCTCTACAACCGGAACGTGCGCGAGCGCGTCCAGGAGGTCGCCCCGTTCCTGACGATCGAGGCCGACCCGTACCCGGCCGTGGTCGACGGTGAGATCGTTTGGATCGTGGACGGTTACACCACGACCAACAACTTCCCCTACGCCGACCGGGTCAACCTGGCCGACGCCACGAACGACACCTACTCCGGCCAGGGCGTGGCGAACCAGTCGTCCGAGGAGATCAACTACATGCGCTCCTCGGTCAAGGCCGTGGTGAACGCGTACGACGGCTCGGTCGACCTCTACGAGTTCGACGAAGAGGACCCGATCCTCCAGGCCTGGAACCAGATCTACGGCGGGGACCTCGTCATCCCCAAGGACGAGACGCCCCAGGGCCTGATCGACCACTTCCGCTACCCGCAGGACCTGTTCAAGGTCCAGCGCAGCCTGCTCCAGCGCTACCACGTCAACGAGGCGCGGACCTTCATCGAGGGCGGCGAGGCCTGGGCCACGCCTTCGGACCCGTCGCAGGGCTCCGAGGTCACCCAGCCCGCGTACTACGTGTACGCGACCTACCCCGAGCAGTCCCAGCCGTACTTCCAGCTCACCGGCTCGTTCACGCCGAGGAATCGGCCGAACGCCCTGGCGAGCCTCATGTCGGGTTACTACGACGAGAACGGCGATCCGCAGCTCAAGGTCTTCGACGTGGTGGGCGGCGACGACCAGTCGGTGCGCCAGATCCACCAGATCATCACCTCCACTTCGGAAGTGGTGACCACGCTGCGCGACGCCCAGCAGGCCGGGACCACGGTCGAGTGGGGCAACCTGCTCGCGCTGCCGGTCGGCGACGGCATCCTCTACCTGGAGCCGATGTACCTGCGCAGGCAGGCGGGCGGCCAGGGCGAGGAGCTGCCGCGACTGACGAACGTGGCCATCAGCTACGGCGGCTACGTCGGCTTCGCGCCGACGTTCGAGCAGGCCGTGGACATGGTGGTCGAGAAGTACGTCTCCGGGGCGCCGAGTGAGGCCGAGCAGAACGAGGGCGAAGGCGAAGGCGAGGAGGGGGAGACCCCGACCGAGACGCCTTCGGAGACCCCGACGGACGAGCCGACGACAGAGGCGCCTCCGGCCACCGACCCGCCTGAGGTCGAGGCCGCGATCGAGAACGTGATCGCCGCGCAGGAGGCCTACGAGGTCGCCCGCACCTCGGGCTCGAACGAGGAGGAGGGCCGCGCGCTCGACGACCTCCTCGCCGCGCTCGACCAACTCCAGGCAGCCCGCGAAGCCGCGGGTCAGTAAGCGATAGAAGGAAATCGCCCGGCGGCCTTTCGGCCGCCGGGCGATTTCCGTTTTCGACATCCGCTCTGACTCGGAGCTCCTCGCCGAGTGGTCGGATTCCGGCGCGGAGGCTGGTCGTTCACGCGGCGACCGGAGTCCTCGGTTTCGTTCCTCGCCGAGCGGTCGGATTCCGGCGCGGACGCTTGCGGCGCTGCGCCGGTGACACTTTCGGGTGACACCTTCGCGGCCGGGGCCGATTCTTGTCGGACCCGGCGGGCAATATGGGCGCTACCTTTTCCCCTCGGGTGGGTGGGGGCTAGGGATGGTATCCCCGCCCCGCTCGCGTCGCTTCCCGCGTTACGGCGCGCCTTCGCCCGGGGTCGGGGTCTCCTCCGACTCGGTCTTGCAGGACTCGGCGTCGGCGGCTTTGCGGATCGTGAGTTGGACCGTGGATCCCTCTTCGACCTCGTCGCCGGCCTTGGGGTACTGGCGCACCACCGTGCAGCGCGCGTCGCCCTCGCCCTCGTACTCGACCGTGGGGTTGAGGCCGGACTCCTCGATGCTGGAGCGCGCGTCGGCCTCGTTCTTGGACACCACGTTCGGGACCGTCGACTTCGCCGGGGAGGTCGGCGAGGAACTCTCGGTCGGGGTCGCCGAGCCGCTCGGGTTCAGCGACGGCCCGGCCGAAGCGGCCGGGTCCTCGGGGCTCGCGTCCTCGCCGTCGGTGGCCGACTCGCTCGGCTCGGGCGAGGCCGACCGCTCCTCGTCGTCGCCGTAGTCCCCGGCCCATTCGCCGTCCTCGCCCACCTGGCCCTGGAGCTCGGCGCCGTTGACGTCGAGGTCGTCGGCGGGCGAGCGGCCCGTGCCGTCCGGCTCGCCCCACGGCAGCGTCAACGCGATCGCGCCCACCGCCGCCAGCCCCGCGATGGTCCCGATCAGCGACATCCACATGCCGCGCCGCCGGTGGTGCTCAGGCTCGGGAGCCGGTTCGGGCGGCGGCGACGGCGGCACCGGGTTCGCCCCGGTGTGCGCGCCGGTCGCATGCGCCCCCGTGTGCGCCCCGGTCAACGGCGGCAGCGTGTTCGCGCCCGTGACCGGCCCGGCCACGCCGCGGGCCCGCCGGTGCGCGCCCGTGGCCCGCACCGGCGACACCGCCTGAGGCGAGGAGCCGTCGTGCGGCTCGGGCATCACCTTGGTGCGCACCGGACTCGCGCCGCGCCGGTTGGCGAGCATCCGCTCGCGCGTCTCGTGGCAGGCCGCGGCCAGCGAGGCCGCGTCGGGCCAGCGCGCCGACGGGTCCTTCTCCAGCGCGCGCCGCACGATCTGGCTGACCTCGTACGGGACGTCGGCCGGCAGCGGCGGCGGCGCGTTGCGCAGGTGCGCCGAGAGCACCCCGAGCGGGGTGTCGGCGCGAAACGGCGGCGAACCGGCGAGGCACTGGTGGGCGACCACCCCGAGCGAGTACAGATCGGATGCGGCGCTGAGGTTCTCGCCGGCGGCCTGCTCGGGCGACATGTAGGTGACCGTGCCGAGCACGACCCCGGTCGTGGTCAGGGTGAGGTTGTGGCTGACGCGGGCGATCCCGAAGTCCACCAGGACCACCGAGCCGTCGGCGCGCACGAGGATGTTGCCGGGCTTGATGTCCCGGTGGACTATCCCCGCGGCGTGCGCCACGTGGAGGGCCTGGGCCACGCCGCCCATGACGCGCATCGCGTCGGGCGCTTCGAGTTTGCCCCACAGGCCGAGCAGCCGCGAGAGCGGCTTGCCGTCGACGTATTCCATGATGAGGTAGGCGAGCTGGGCGTCCTCGTCCTCGATCTCGCCGTAGTCGTAGACCTCCACGACCCCCGGTCCCTGCATGACGGCGATGGCGCGGGCTTCGCGCCGGAACCGTTCGCGGAAGCCGCGGTCGTCGACGAGGTCGGCGAGGAGAATCTTGATGGCGACCGTGCGCCACAGGATCGTGTCGGTGCCCTCCCAGACGTCGCCCATGCCGCCGCCGCCGATGCGGCGTTCAAGCCGGTACCGCCCGTCCAGGACATCGCCCGCCTTGAGGTTGCGCGTGCTGAGCAAGGCTGTCCCCTTGAGTCGGATCATCTCTGAGGGACTAACGACCGGGGGCGGCCCAGGCTACGCGCTGGAGCGGGCGAACTTCGGCCCGAACGAAGGATTTTCGGCGCCGCGATGTCTCGCGGCGCCGAAAATCAAGGCTCGTATGCGGGCCCTCAAGTGCGCTTGGCCGCCAGGACACCGCTGAGCGCCAGCACCCGCGACGGGGGCTTGACGGGCGCGGCGGGCACCGGCGCCGGGACGGGCGCCTGCCCGATCGCCTGGCCGAGCTGGCCGTCCCAGCAGGCCCACGAGTGGCAGGGCCAGGACTGGCCGCAGTGGCGGCAGACGGGGTGCTTGGCACCGTGCTGGTCGAGCGCGGGCGTGTGCCGCTTCCACCAGCGCACCTGGACGCGCCAGAGGCTCGGCACCAGGACCTCGCTGGGCGGCGCTTCCGGCGGAGGATTGTCGAGTGTGTACGGACTGCGCAAGGCTGGCTGCCCTTCCGGTCTTCGAGATGAGTCGAACCGCTTGTGGCCCTTCGTGATCGGGCGCTCCGGTTCGGGTTCGGCCTGGTCGATGCCGAGTCGCGGTGTCGAATCGGTACAGTCGAGGGAGGCGGGTAGCCCCTCCGTAGAGTAGAATTGCACATGCAGATTTTGGATGCAAGAGGTATAACCGGATCGGGTGGCGTTCTCCCCGAACCTCGGCGGCCCCTGGCCCGGCCGTGGGCGGTCACGTGACGTCACCGTGTGGTCGACCGGAAGTCCTCTACGGCCGGTGCGTCCTCACCGAATCCGGAGAGATCAGGGTGTCAAATGGGATCATCGAACGGCAATTCTGACAGCGATCTGCCGAAGAAGTTGGGAGGCAAGGCCATGCCTTCGAGCGGCAGCCCCACCGTCCGCCGCCGCCGCGCGGGCAAGATCCTCCGGGCCCTGCGCGAGCAGTCCGGACGCGACGCCAACGACGCCGCGGACGCTCTGGAGGTCACCAGTTCCACGATCTACCGCATGGAGCTCGGGCGTGTCGGGATCAAGCCCCGCGACGTCCAGGCCCTGGTCGAGGTCTACGGCGTGGACGACGACGACCTGGTCGAGGAGCTCGTGCGCCTGGCCCGCGACGGCCGCAAGCGCGGCTGGTGGGCCCGCTACTCCGACACGATCTCCCCGCCGTACGCGACCTACATCGGACTGGAGCAGGACGCCTCCAGCCTCAACCTCTACGACGGCCTGATCATCAACGGGCTCTTGCAGACCCGCGAGTACGCCGAGCACACCTTCGACTACCAGCAGGGCAACTCCCGCCGCTACATGAGCGAGCGGATCGACCTGCGCATGGAGCGCCAGCAGCGCCTGCGCGGGGACCTGAAGATCTGGAACGTGATCGACGAGGCCGCGATCCGGCGGGTCCTGGGCGGCCCCAAGGTCATGATCGACCAGCTCCAGAACCTGCTCGACCTCGGCTCGCTCCCCAACGTGCACCTCCAGGTGCTGCCCTTCGACGGCGGCGCCTACCCCGGGATGCTCTCCTCGTTCACGATCCTCGGCTTCGGCGAGCTCGAAGGCGAGGTCGACCCCGGCTACCGTCACCCCGACGTGGTCTACATCGAGGGCCACAACGGCGACGTCTACGAGGAGGGCGACGACGTCCAGCCCTTCCACGAGATCTTCGGGAACCTCCGCTCGGCCGCGCTCGACCCCGGCCGCAGCCTGGAGTTCATCGAGCAGCAGGCCCAGCACCTGAAGTCGCTCTAGGACAAGCGGCGAGGGGGCGGCCACCGATCCCGGTGGCCGCCCCCTCGCCCGTCCCTACCTGCCGGATGTCCGCAGCAGTGCGTGCCAGTCGGCTCGGCTGGCGTCCAGGATCGGGCTCACCGTCAGCTTGGTGTCCCTGATCTGTACGCCGTTCTCCGCGAGCCTGGCTTCGACACAGGCGCCGTTCGGGCCTGATCTGCTGCTCTTCCTCCATGTGTGGGTCAACATGGATCTCCTCCTTCCAAGGAGCATTCGAGTCCCCAGGACGGTGTCGAGCTTAGCCGTGGCGTGCCGATCGAAACGTCGCGTATCCGTCATTTGCCGGTCGGGGACGAGGCCCCGATTCCCTTCACCAGCGCGGAGTGTCGCACATCGGGGCGGCGCTGCCGGGCTCGATCTGGACCGTCGCGTGGGCGATCCCGAATCGTTTCGCCAGCGTCCGCTGCGCGTCGCCGAGCACCGAACCCGGATCGGCGTCGCGTTCGAGCGCGAGGTGCACGGTCGCCATCTCCATCCCGGAGGTCAGCGTCCACACATGGAGGTCGTGAACCTCGTTCACCCCATCGAGTGCGGCGAGGGCCCCTCGGACCTCGGCGACGTCGACGCCGACCGGCGCGTGCTCCAACAGGATCCGAAGCGCGTCGCGGCCGAGCCGGTAGGCCCTGGGCAGGATGAACAGGCCCACGGCGACGGCGATGAGGCTGTCGACGGCGTACCAGCCGGTGAAGGTGATGACCACGGCCGCCGCGATGACCCCGACCGAGGCCAGCGCGTCGCCGAAGACCTCCACATAGGCCCCGCGCACGTTGATCGACTCGGCCGCGGCCGAGCGCAGCAGCAGCAGTGAGACCACGTTCGCGGCCAGGCCGAACACGGCCACGACGAGCATCGGGATCGAGTCGACCTCGGGCTGGTCGCCGAGGCGGCGCACGGCCTGGACGATGACGAACGTGGCGACCGCGAACAGCAGCAACGTGTTCGCCAAGGCCGCGAGCACTTCGAGGCGGTACATGCCGTAGGTCCGGCGGGGCCGCCCGGCCGCGCGCTGGACCGCGATGATCGCGGCCAGGGCCATGCCGATCCCCAGCGCGTCCCCGGCGATGTGGGCCGCGTCCGACAGCAGCGCGAGCGAGTGGGTGTACCAGGCGGTGACGCCTTCGATGAGCATCACCGACAGGGCCAGGCCGAAGGCCAGCCACAGCCGTCCCCGGTGGCGCGCGCCCAAGGAGGCGGCCCCGGCGTGGGTGTGGTCGTGGCCCATACGGCGTCTCCTCTCTGGCCGCGACGGCGACCGAATGCTAACATGCGCACTATTGCATGTGTTTCGGAAACGGGAACCCGCATCGACTCGCTCCCCACCGGGTACCCACTCGCCAAGGCCTACACCGACCCCGGTCGTTCCGCGGCGTTTCCCCGAGAGTTCATGAAATCGCCGGACCCGGGGGACTTTCACAATTGGCGTGCCCGAATGGAATAATATTCGTACAAGCAACAGCAGCACAGGTCACGGGGGGTGACGATGAAAGACGCCATTGAAACCTCTAGCATCGCGTTCATCGCAATCGTCGCGATAGTCCTCATGTTCGCCGCCGTCCTCGGACTGGGCGCCGCCATCGAGACCCGACGCCGACGAAAAGTCAGGGCCAAGACCGACGCCGAAGCCTGGACCGAGCTCCTCGGCAACCAGCTCAAGATCGCGCCTCCTTCGGTCGGTGACACCGAAGCGGCCGCGGCCCTCGACAGAGCCCGCAAGCTTCACTACAACGCGGTGGAGAAACTCAAGACGGCGAAGAAGACCAAGCAGTTCGAACGCATCCGCACCTACGCGCTCGCCGGACTGCACAACCTCAACATCATGCGCCGACGCCTCGGCAAGGCACCGGGACCCCAGGGCCCCATACCCTTCAACGCCGCCAACCGCGGCAAGAAGGCCTCCAGGCGCGACGCCAACACCCGCGACGTCGCGACCGGCCCGTCCACCGGACTGCCGTTCTAGAGGACACGAAGGCAACGCGAAGAGGGGCGACCGGCAGGACGCCCCTCTTCGCGTCCGGTCAGCTCTGCGGCTGCGGCTTGGGCGCGAGCAGGTCCATGACCCACATCGCCAGCCACACGATGATCGCGCCCCAGAACGCCGCCCAGAAACCGTCCACATAGAAGCCCAAAGAGAGCTTCTCCGAGACCCAACCGGTGAGCCAGAACATCAAAGCGTTCACCACCAGGCCGAACAGGCCCAGCGTCAACACGTACAGCGCACACCCCAGCAGCATCACGATCGGCTTCACCACCGTGTTCACCGCCGTGAAGATCAACGCCACCAACAACAGCGAGAAGAACTTCGCCATCGTCGAATCCCCGAACAGATAGATCCCGCCGACGATCAAGGTCGCCAGCCACAACGCCAGGGCCGTCACCACAAGGCGCAACAAGAAACGCATCATGGCGCCAGTATCGCCGCACCGCACCCCCTCCGTCCAGAATCCGACGACACCGGAGGTCAGCGCCGAGACGCACCCGGGCCCGCCCATTCACGCCCAGTTCACTCGACATCGAGGCCGAGGCCACCCTCCGCGCCTATATTCACGGCAGCCCCGCCGCGCGCGCCGCGAACAGCACAAGGAGACACCATGAGCGACCCGGCCCTGCCGTCCTACGGCCCCACCGTCGACCCCCGTCGCATCGGCCCGGCGCACCACCCCGCCCCCGAGCGCACCCACGGCCTCGCCGCCCCCACCCTCTTCGACATCAAGGACGTCAACGTCTTCTACGGCTCCTTCCGCGCCGTCAAAGACGTCTCCTTCACCGTCGCCAAGAACGAGATCACCGCCCTCATCGGCCCCTCCGGCTGCGGCAAGTCCACCCTCCTGCGCTCCCTCAACCGCATGAACGACCTCGTCCCCGGCGCCCGCGTCGAAGGCACCGTCGCCTACCGCGGCAAGAACCTCTACGACTCCGGCGTCGACCCCGTCGAGGTCCGCCGCCGCATCGGCATGGTCTTCCAGAAGGCCAACCCCTTCCCCAAATCCATCTACGACAACGTCGCCTACGGCCCCAAGATCCACGGCGTGGCCCGCTCCGAACGCGACGGCATCGTCGAGGACTCCCTCAAGAAGGCCGCCCTCTGGGACGAGGTCAAGGACAACCTCAAGAAGAGCGCCCTCGCCCTCTCCGGCGGCCAGCAGCAGCGCCTGTGCATCGCCCGCACCATCGCGCTGGCCCCCGAGGTGGTGCTCATGGACGAGCCCTGCTCGGCGCTCGACCCGATCGCCACCGCCCGCATCGAAGAGCTCATGGTCGACCTCGCCCAGCAGTTCACGATCGTCATCGTCACCCACAACATGCAGCAGGCCGCGCGCGTCTCCGACAAGACCGCGTTCTTCTCCACCGAGGTCAACGAGGTCAGCGACACCCGCACCGGGATCCTGGTCGAGTTCGACGACACCCAGCGCATCTTCACCACTCCTTCCGACCCGCGCACCGAGAACTACGTCACCGGCCGCTTCGGCTGACCCGGACGGACGAGGGCCCCCGCCGAATCCGGCGGGGGCCCTCGTCCGTAGAGACCGGGTCGGGATCAGCGCTTGTCGATCGCGAAGCGCGCCGAGATGATCCGGGAGACGATCGTGAACAGGAAGACGATCGCGATGAGCGTCAGGGCCGCACCCCACGCCCGCTCCTGCGCGGCCGCGAACGGCTGCGTGGCGTTGCGGTAGATCTGCGCGGCCAGCGTGGTGTTCTCGCCGACGAACAGGTCCGGCTTGAAGATGTACGTCAACCCCACCGTGACGATGATCGGCGCGGTCTCACCGGCCGCGCGCGCGATCGCCAGCAGCGCGCCCGAGGTGATGCCCGACGACGCGGTCGGCAGGACCACCGTCATCGTGGTGCGCCACTTGCGCGCGCCCAGGCCGGCCGAGGCCTGCCGCAGCTCGTCGGGGACCAGCCGCAGCATCTCCTCGGCCGAGCGGATCACGATCGGCAGCATCAGGCACGCCAGCGCCAGCGCGCCCGCGAACCCGATCTTCTCGCCGATGACCACCACGTAGGCCACGTAGATGAACAGGCCCATCACGATCGAGGGGACGCCGGTCATGACGTCGGCCATCGTCCGGATGAACTTCGCCAGCGGCTTGTTCTTGCCGTACTCGTTGAGGTAGACCGCGCCGAGCACCCCGATCGGGATCGCGATGAGCGCGGCCATGCCGGTGATCACCAGCGTGCCCACGATCGCCGGGCCCATGCCCGGGCCCTCGGTGCGGTAGTTGCGCGGGATCTCGTCGATCAGGAAGCCCAGGCTCATCGCCGAACTCCCGCGCGAGAGCACCTCCCACACGACCAGCACCAGCGGGAACGCCGCGATGAGGACGCACAGGCCGATCAGGATCGTGGCGGTGCGGTTGGCGAACGCCCGCCGCGCCGAAAGGCTGCGCCCCGAAAGGTCCGGCGGCGTCGAACTCGTGAGGCTCGTCATGAGTGGGCCCCCTTCATCTTGATCTCCGCCCGGCGGACCACCAGGCGGGCGAGGAAGTTGATGATGACGGTGATGGCGAACAGCTCCACCCCGATCGCGATGAGCGCGTCGGTGTGCAGCCCCGAGGACTCGCCCCACTGCTGCGCGATGAGCGCGGCCATCGTGTTGCCCGGCTCGAACAGGTTCGCCGCCATCGACACCGAACCGCCGATGACCAGCGCCACGGCGATGGTCTCGCCCATCGCGCGGCCCAGGCCCAGCATCGAAGCGCCCACGAGTCCCCCGAAGGAGTGGGGGAGGATCGCGCCCTTGACCATCTCCCAGCGGGTCGCGCCCAGCGCGTACGCCGCCTGCTTGTCGGTCTCGGGCACGGTCGCGAACACCTCGCGCGCGATCGAGGTGATGATCGGGATCGCCATGATCGCCAGCACCAGGCTCGCGGTGATGTAGTTGCGGCCCGTGTTCGTCTCGTCGAAGACCGAGTTCAGACCCGGGATCGGCGCGACCAGGTCCGCGAACCACTGGTAGGCGGGCGTGATCAGCGGCACCACCACCAGGACGCCGACCAGGCCGAACACCACCGAAGGCACGGTGGCCAGCAGGTCGATCACGGTCACGATGTACTTGCGGGTGCTGCGGTGGGCCACCTCGGTGATGAACAGCGCGATGCCGATCGACACCGGCACCGCGATGATCATCGCGATCACCGAGGTGATGAGGGTCCCGTACAGGAGCGGGAAGGTGCCGAACACGTCGTCGTTGGGCGCCCAACGCGTGCCGAACACGAACCCGAACAGGCCTTCGCTCTGGAACGCGGGCCAGCCGCGCACCGAGGTCGTGACCAGGATCAGCCCCAGCACCAACAGGACGGTCAGCCCGGCCAGGGCCACCAGGGCCTTGAAGCCCCGGTCGGCGTTGCGGGCACGGGCCTCGCCGCCGAGGTCGACCTCGGGAGGCGATTCGGGGGTTGCCGTAGCGGTCAAGTTCTCTCTCCGGTCTCGTCAGCGGAACGGCCGAAAACCCCGGCGGCGCCTGCGCCGCTGGGGTGATCGGATCCGGGTTCCCTAGTCGGCAATCGTCGAGTTCAGGGCGTTGAGGGCCTGCTGCTGGAGCTCCGCGGGCAGCGCCGCGAAGTCGGCGCCCGCGGCCAGGGCCTGGCCGTCGGTCAGCAGGTAGGTCACGAACTCCTTGACACCGGCGGCCACGGCCGCGTCTTCGTACTCGGTGCGGATCATGAGGTAGGTGGGGGCGGTGATCGGGTAGGACTCGGCACCGGCCGCGTCCAGCGGGTTGTAGGACAGGTCGGCCTCGACCTGGGCACCGGCCAGAGCGGCGGTCGCGCCTTCGAGCGACGGGGCCACGAACGCGCCCTCGGCGTTCTCGATCGCGGCGGTCACCAGACCGACCTCGTTCGCGTCGGCGAGGTCGACGTAGCCGATCGCGCCTTCGGTCTCCTGGATGATCTGCGCGACACCGGTGTTCTTCTCACCGGCGACCGAGTTGCCCGGCCATTCGATGGTGTCGCCCGAACCCAGAGTCCAGGTCTCGGTGGCCGCTTCGAGGAACTTCGAGAAGTTCGTGGTGGTGCCCGAGCCATCCGAGCGCACCGCGAGGGTGATCGCCGTGTCCGGCAGCTCCACGCCCTCGTTGGTCTCGGCGATCGCCGCGTCGTTCCAAGCGGTGATGTCGCCCTGGAAGATCCCGGCCAGGGTCTCCTGGCTGAGCTGGACGCCCTCGATACCGGAGAGGTTGTAGGACACCGTGATCGGGGCCGCCACGGTCGGGATGTACTGGAACGAGCCGGGCTCGACGCCCTCGTCGTCCTTGACCAGCGAGTCGGTCCCGGCGAAGTCGTTCAGGCCCTCGCCGAACTCGGACTTGCCAGTGCCCGAACCGGTCGGGTTGTAGCTCACGATGAGGTCGGGGTTGATGTCGGCGTAGGCCTCGATCGCCGTCGCGTAGAACGCGTCGGGGAAGCTCGCACCAGAGGCGTTGATCTCGCCGGACGCCAGGTCACCAGAGTTGGCGTCGTCGTCACTCCCGCCGCCGCAGGCCGCCAGGCCCAGGGCGAGGGTGCCGGCGGTGATGCTGCCGAAAATGGCTCTGCGGTTCAATTTCATGTTCACAGCTGGTCTCTACTCCGTCTCTCGGCGCTCGGCCGAGGTACTGCTTCACTGTCCGCAGCCATCAAACCCAGACCCGGTGTTCACCCGCTGACTTGTAGTTGAACTCAAGGTGAACGCCTGAGCGCGATTCGCGATCGTGACACCACGCCCGAACCGGGCGGTGCTGTGAGCAGGGAGTTTAACCGAGCCTCGGCTCGGCTGTGACCTGACTGTTATGAACGGTCGAGGTGAACGTCGCCCGTCACGAGGTACACCACCTGATGCGCGATCCGCACCGCGTGATCCCCGTACCGCTCGAAGAACCGCGCCAGCAGCGCCGCGTCCACCGCCGTCTGCGGCCCGTACCCCAGCTCGGGCAGCTGCGCGTGGATCCGCTCCTGGGCCGCGTCCAACTCGTCGTCGTCCAGCCCCAACTGCGACGCCACCAGGTAGTCCCGATCGGCCAGGATCACCACCAGCTTCTCCGAGATCCGCGCCGCCGCCGCGCCCATCGCCTTGAAATCGGCTCGCAGCGAATCGGGGATCACCGGAGCCGGCGACCGCAGCAGCACCGCCTTCGCCACGTGCTTCGCCAGATCGCCCATCCGCTCCAGGTCCACCGAGATCCGCACCGCCCCCAGCACGAACCGCAGATCCGTCGCCACCGGGTCGTACTGCGTCATCAACTCCACGATCCGGTCGTCGACCTGGAACTGGAGCTCGTTCACGTGGTCGTCGGCCGCCACGACCTCGGCCGCCGCCACCGCGTCACCGGCCAGCAGCGCCGCGCCGGCCTTCTCCACGGCGTGCCCGACGCGGCGGGCCATGTCGACCAAGAGCCCGTTCAACTCGTCGAGGTGCTGGTGGAAGACGTTCGCCATGGTCGGCCAATCTGGAGCTGGGAGGGTGGGAACCGGCGTGCGAGCCGAACAGCCCCAGTCTAATCAGCGCGCGGCCCCCGCAAGCCGACTGCGTGGGGAAACTCCGGGCGAACACGGTTGGACCGGCGGCGATAGAGTGAGACCGAAGCACGAACGATCCCCCAGGAGCCGACCAGATGAGCTACCCCCCGCAGCAGGGCTACACCGCGCCGCACTACGGCCAGCCCCAGCCCCCGGGCCAGCAGCAGAACAACCTCTGGCTCATCGGCGGCACCGTCCTGGTCGTGCTGGTCATCATCATGACCGTGATCCTCCTGATCGTGCAGCGCACGGCCGGGAACAACGCCGCCAACGGCGGAGGCGAGACCGAGGAGCCGGAGCCGACGGGCAACGAGCACACCGAGGAGCTCGACCCGGTCGCCGAGTTTTCCTCCGACGCGTGCAACCAGCTCGACTTCAGCGTGTTCGAAGCGGCGGTCGGCGAGGCGATCGACTACGAGGAGAACTCGTCCTCCGAGTCCAGCTCCTCCAGCTACAACAGCGTCACCTGCTACTTCTACACCGAGGACTACAACTCGGTGAACATCAGCCTCTACGACTATGAGGAAGCCGAAGACGCCATCAACTACATCGAGTACGACGAGGAGAGCTACGGCTCCGACCCGGAGTACGAGTTCAGCGAGTACACCGCCTACGGCGACGCCGGCAGCGTCTACACCCGGATCTCGGAACCGAGCTACCAGACCACCTATCTCCACGTGGCCCTCGGCAGCCTCGAAATCTCGATGAGCGGCAGCTACGACGCCACGGAAGGCGTCCAGGCCGCCGACGTGGCCGCGGGTCTCGAAGACATCATGTTGCAGCTCGACGCCTTGTACGCAGACTTCCAGTAGACGTCGAAGGCCCGGCGACCGCGAGGTCGCCGGGCCTTCTCTCCAACTTCCCTGGAAAACCAAAAGAGGCCCTGTGATCAGGACCTCTTGTGTGGTGCGCCGCCAGGGACTCGAACCCCGAACCCGCTGATTAAGAGTCAGCTGCTCTGCCAGTTGAGCTAGCGGCGCTTGATGATTGAGCTTCGACCAGCGTTCAAACCGGTGTGTCTCGCACGAGGAGAAACTTTAGCATGTGCCGCGGGCTCCGTCTCCAGGGGTCCCCGCGGTAGCTACCCTTGACCGGTGACAAGTTTTGTAGACCGAGTGAAACTCCAGGTCATTGCCGGAAAAGGTGGCAACGGCTGTGTGTCGGTCCACCGTGAGAAGTTCAAGCCGCTCGGCGGCCCCGACGGCGGCAACGGCGGCCACGGGGGTGATGTGGTTTTCTACGTCGACCCCAACGTGCACACGCTGCTCGACTTCCACTTCCAGACCCGTCTCCAGGGCGGCAACGGCAAGCACGGGCAGGGTTCGAACCGGGACGGCGCCAACGGCGAGTCCATCAAGGTGGCCGTCCCCAACGGCACCGTCATCTACTCCGAAGGGGAGGTCCTCGCCGACCTCACCGGCGTCGGTTCCGAAATCACGGTGGCGGAAGGTGGACGCGGCGGCCGCGGCAACCGCGCCCTCGTCTCCTCCAAGCGCAAGGTCCCCGGCTTCGCCGAACTCGGCGAGTCCGGCGACGAGCACGCCGTGGTCCTCGAACTCAAGAGCGTGGCCGACGTCGGCCTCGTCGGCTTCCCCTCCGCCGGGAAGTCCTCCCTCATCGCCGCGATGTCGGCGGCCCGCCCCAAGATCGCCGACTACCCGTTCACCACGCTCGCCCCCAACCTCGGCGTGGTCTCGGCCGGCGCGATCACCTACACCATCGCCGACGTCCCGGGCCTGATCCCGGGAGCGGCCGCGGGCAAGGGCCTCGGCCTGGAGTTCCTGCGGCACATCGAGCGCTGCGCGGTCCTCGCGCACGTGGTCGACACGGCCAACCTCGAATCCGACCGCGACCCGGTCTCCGACATCGAGGCCCTGGAGCACGAGCTCGCCGAGTACGGCGGCCTCGCCGACCGCCCGCGCATCATCGTCCTCAACAAGGTCGACCTCCCCGACGGCCGCGAACTCGCCGACTACGTCGCGGGCGACCTGGAGAAGTTCGGCTGGCCCGTCTACGCGGTCAGCGCCGTCAGCCGCGAAGGCCTCAAGGAACTGAACTTCGCCTTCGCCAAGGAAGTGGTGGACTACCGCGAGGCGCAGCCGCCAGTCGAGGCCACCCGCACGGTGATCCGCCCGCTCGCGGTCGACGACTCCGGCTTCGAGATCACGAAGGTGAAACCGGCCTTCGAAGGCGACGTCGAGTTCGTGGTCACCGGCGCCAAGCCCGAGCGCTGGATCCGCCAGACCAACTTCGAGAACGAGGAAGCCGTCGGCTACCTCGCCGACCGCCTGGCGAACCTCGGCATCGAGGACAAGCTCGCCAAGCAAGGCGCGGTCCCCGGCTCGATCGTGCGCATCTCCGATTACGAGTTCGAGTGGCAGCCGACCGACCCGAACGTCATCGCGACGGTCGGCCCCCGCGGCACCGACGCCCGTTTCGAAGTGAACGACCGCAAGGGCGCCGACGAACGCCTCGCCGAGCGCAAGGAGCGTCGCGCCGAACTGCTCGAACGCGTCGCGAAAGAGGAAGAAGCGAGGGGCAAACGCCGCAAGCGGTAGCCCCATTCGCTGACTGACCAGCGAAAATGCGGGGTTCGCAAGAGTGTGGCGCCGAGCACGCACCCCCCTTGCGAACCCCGGTTTCCAGTCGCGTAAATTTGTCTTTGCCCGCGGGGGAAACGGACAGGAAAGCCGAAAGGCCCTGGACGAAAACCAAAAGGGCAAAACTCCGAACGAAACGATCGGGGGGCCGAAACGGCCCGAAACCGATCTGCTAAGTTTACGGAGTCGCTCCGATCGGAAGCGAAACTTCTAAAGGTTTCAATCTGATTAGTGCGTGTTGTTTGAGAACTCAACAGGGTGTTTGGATGGTCAGCGTGTGGGCCGGCCAGGCGATGAGGCGCTAGGTCGTCGAGTGGTTTGGTTGGTA
>NZ_JBEYYO010000025.1:0-45754 GCF_040645615.1 Glycomyces sp. NPDC046736
AGTGGACGCAACAGGTCGGGGTCGCTTTGCGGCACAGCCTGATCGGCGAGCTCCTCGGCACAGCGCTCTTGCAGCCGGTCGTCGAACCGCCCGATCCTCGCTCCGCCCGCCGGCGCCGCTCCGTCTCCCGCTCAGTCCTTCGTCCCACGCAACGGAACCCGAGTCGGGACCGGAGCGTAGTGCGAGGCAGCGCACGCCCTTCCCGACCAGAACGTGGGATGCGAGTTGCCTACGGGATTCTCACTGTTCTAGAATTCCCATCAGTTTGGTCGGATAAATCGAACTACTAGGATTCACCCCCTCTCATAGAAAGCATTCCCATGAGCAGCAATGTCAGACGACGCAGCGTCATCGCGGCCGCCGGTGCGGCCCTTACCGCGGCTCCGGTTCTCGCCGCGTGCGGCGATGACGCCCCCTCCGCCGCGGACGCCGACAGCTCCACCGCCAGCGGCACCATCCGCCTGGGGTACTTCGGGAACATCACCCACGCCCCCGCCCTCGTCGGACTCGAAGCCGGGGTCTTCAAGGACACGCTCCCGGACGAGGTCACCATCGAGACGACCGTGTTCAACGCCGGGCCCTCCGCCATCGAGGCCCTGTTCGCCGAGGCCATCGACATCTCCTACATCGGCCCCAACCCGGCCATCAACGGCTGGGCCCAGTCCGGGGGCCAGGCCCTGCACATCATCGCCGGGTCCACCTCCGGCGGTGCCGGGCTCGTGGTCAAGCCCGACATCACCGAGGTCGAGCACCTGCGCGGCAAGGCCCTGGCCACGCCGCAGCTGGGCAACACCCAGGACGTCGCGGCCCGCTACTGGCTCAAGGAGCAGGGCTACGAGACCGACCAGAACGGCGGCGGCGACGTCTCGGTGGTCCCCATCGACAACGCCGAAGTGGCCGCCGCGTTCGAGGACGGCACCGTCCAGGCCGCCTGGGCCGTCGAGCCGCGCTACTCCCAGCTCCTGCTCCAGAACGGCGCGGTCGAGTTCCTCAACGAGCGCGAGCTGTGGGAGGGCGGCGAGTTCGTCACCACCCACATCATCGTCTCCAAGACATTCCTCGACGAGCAGCCCGCGCTGGTCAAGGCCTTCATCGAAGCCCACGTGGCCGCGCTGGACTACATCGAGGCGAACCCCGACGAGGCCCAGACGCTCGCCAACGACCACATCTTCGCGCTGACCGACAAGCGCCTGGACGACGACGTGATCGCCGCGGCCTTCGCCAACCTGAGCTTCACCGCCGACCCGCTCGCCGACTCGCTCCAGGGCAGCAAGGACCACGCCGTCGAGATCGACCTGCTCGAAGAGGTCGACCTCAAGGGCATCTACGCCCTCGACGCGCTCAACCAGGTGCTCAAGGACCGCGGCGACGCCGAAGTCTCGGCGGGTGAGCTGGCATGACCGAGACCCGCACCGACACGCGGGTCGCAGACACCGCCCGGGCCCAAGGAGCCGTGGTGCTGACCGACGTGGTCAAGCGCTACGGCCGGGGCCCGGGCGCCGTCACGGCCCTCGACGGCGTCTCGCTCAGCGTCGATCCCGGCAGCTTCACCTGCCTGCTCGGCGCCTCCGGCTGCGGCAAGAGCACCCTGCTCTCCCTCGTGGCCGGACTCGACGACATCTCCGGCGGCTCGATCGAGCACGTCGACCAGCCGGTCGCCATGATGTTCCAGGAGTCGGCGCTGTTCCCGTGGCTCACCGTCGCGGGCAACGTCGAGATCGCACTGCGGGTGAGGGGCGTCGGTCGGGCTGAACGACGCGCCCGCGCGCTCGACCTCCTGGAGACCGTGCGGCTCACCGGGTTCGCGCACAAGCGCCCGCACGAGCTCTCCGGCGGCATGCGCCAGCGGGTCGCGCTCGCGCGGGCCCTCGCGCAGGACGCCTCGGTGCTGCTCATGGACGAGCCGTTCGGCGCGCTCGACGCGATGACCCGCGACATCCTCCACGACGAGCTGGAGCGGATCTGGCGCGAGCAGGCGCTGACGGTCCTGTTCGTGACCCACAACGTGCGCGAGGCGGTGCGCCTGGGCGACCAGGTGGTGCTCTTGAGCTCGCGTCCGGGCCGGGTCCTCAACATCTACGACGTGGAGATGGACCGCCCCCGGCGGATCGACTCCGCGCCGGTCGCGGCGCTGGCCGCCGAGATCACCGACGCGCTGCGAGAGGAGGTGTCCCGCCATGCCGGTTGAGGCCGTCAAGAAGGAGAAGGACACGTCCCGCAACTGGGTCGCCGGGCTCGACGAGCTGGAGCGGACCCCGGTCACCGAGACGCGCCTGGGTCGCCTGGGCGCGAAGCTGTGGGCCGGGACCTGGCCGAAGGTCCTGGCGCTGATCCTGGTCGTGGGCTCGTGGCAGCTCCTGTTCCTCTCGGGATGGAAGAAGCCGTGGGTGCTGCCCTCGCCGCTGACGGTGTGGCAGGACCTCGTGGCGTACGCGAGCACCTCGGACTACTGGGAGGCCATCCTCATCACCGCGCAGCGGGCCCTCAGCGGCTTCGCGCTGTCGGTGCTGGTGGGCACGGTGCTGGGGATCGCGGTGGCGCGGTTCAAGCCGCTGCGGGCGGCGATCGGGTCGCTCATCACCGGACTCCAGACGATGCCGTCGATCATGTGGTTCCCGCTGGCGATCCTGCTGTTCAAGATCTCGGAGTCGGCGATCCTGTTCGTGGTGGTCCTGGGGGCGGTGCCCTCGATCGCCAACGGGATCATCTCGGGGATCGACTACGTGCCGCCCGCGTGGAAGCGCGTCGGCGCGGTCCTGGGCATGAAGGGCTTCACGCTGTACCGCCACGTGATCCTGCCCGCGACGCTGCCGTCGTTCGTGTCGGGCCTGAAGCAGGGCTGGGCGTTCGCGTGGCGCTCGCTCATGGCCGGCGAACTCCTGGTGATCGTGGCCGGACAAGGCTCGGTCGGCGCGCTCATGCAGGGCGCCAGGGAGTTCAACGACTCGGCGCGGGTGCTCACCTGGATCCTCACGATCTTGTTCATCGGCATCCTGGTCGACTCGGTGTTCAAAGCCGCTGACAACAGAATCCGCAGGTCCTGGGGCCTGCACCAAGACCGCTGACCGCACTTCCCCGCGGGCCGGGCGCACCTTCGGCCCGCGGGGACCTCCCCACCTGAATCGCTTGGGGCACGACATGACCACAATTCCCATTAAAAACATCGGACAAGTAGACATCAAGCGTGTCGCGACCCGCTTGCGGCTCGACCGCCTGCGCGTCCTCATCGGACCGGTGGCCCTGGTCGCGGTCTGGCAGCTCGGCTCGGCCACCGGCCTCATCCCCGAGCAGACGCTGGCGGCGCCCTCGACGGTGATCGCCGCGGGCGGCGAGCTGATCGAGACCGGGCGGCTCCAAGAGCACCTGCTCGTCTCGCTCGGCCGGGCCGCGACCGGCCTGGCCCTCGGCGTGGCGATCGGGGCCGTGCTCGCGATCGTCGCAGGACTGTTCCGTCTCGGCGAGGACCTCATCGACGGCCCGATGCAGATCCTCCGCGCCATCCCCGCACTCGCGCTGGTGCCCCTCGCGATCGTGTGGTTCGGGATCGGCGAGGAGGTCAAGGTCTTCCTGGTGGTCTTCGCGACCGCGTTCCCGGTGTACGTCAACACCCACGCGGCGATCCGCGGCCTGGACCCGCGCTACGGCGAGCTCGCGCGCACCGCCGAGCTCGGCAAATTCGCCCTGGTGCGGCAGGTGATCCTGCCCGGGGCGCTGCCGGGGTTCTTCACCGGGCTGCGCTTCGCGACCGCGATCTCGTGGCTGGTGCTGGTCGTGTCCGAGCAGATCAACGCCACCAGCGGCATCGGCTACCTCATGACGCAGGCGCGCAGCTTCGCCCAGACCGACATCATCGTCGTCGGCCTCGTGGTCTACGGCCTCCTCGGGCTCACCTCGGACCGGCTGGTCCGCCTCATCGAAGGGAGGGTCCTGCCGTGGCGACGGACCTTCGCAGCGCAATAGACCTCCACGTCCCGACCGCGGTGTCGGTCAAGGGACTCGACAAGTCCTTCGGCTCGCAGCACGTGCTGCGCGGGGTCGACCTCGACCTGGCCCCCGGCGAGTTCGTGGCGCTGCTCGGGCGGTCGGGCTCGGGCAAGTCGACGCTCCTGCGGGTCCTCGCCGGACTCGACACCGACTACGAGGGCGAGGCCACCGTGCCCGGGCGCCGGGCCGTGGCGTTCCAGGACGCGCGGCTGCTGCCGTGGAAGCGGGTCCTCGACAACGTCTTGCTCGGACAGAAACGCGCGAAGGAGCGCGGGCTGGAGACGCTCGCCGAAGTCGGGTTGGCGGACAAGGCGAAAGCGTGGCCGCACACCCTCTCGGGCGGCGAGGGCCAGCGGGCCGCGCTGGCGCGGGCGCTCGTGCGCGAACCGGAGCTGCTGCTGCTCGACGAGCCGTTCGGAGCCCTGGACGCCTTGACCCGCTTGAAGATGCACGCGCTGCTGCGCAGGCTCTGGGCCGCGCACCGCCCCTCGGTCCTGCTGGTGACGCACGACGTCGAGGAGGCCATCGCGCTCGCCGACCGGGTGCTGGTCCTCACCGAGGGCCGGATCTCGCTCGACGCGCAGGTCGAACTCCCCGAACACCTCCCCCGCCGGTCCCCCGAGTTCGCCGATCTGCGCGACCGGCTCCTGGGCGAACTCGGCGTCGCCGAATCCGAACGTTAAGGCAGGTAACGACAATGACCATTCCCGAGCACGCGCGAGGCTACGAGGGCTTCGGCGGCACGATCGGACGCACGAGCGACGAGTCCACCCCGTGGTGGCCCGAGGAGCCTACCGCCCCGGCCGGGGCCCCGAACATCATCGTGGTGCTCCTGGACGACATGGGCTACAGCGACATCGGGCCGTTCGGGTCCGAGATCGACACCCCGAACCTCGACCGGATCGCCGCCAGCGGTGTGCGGCTGACGAACTACCACACCACCCCGGTGTGCTCCCCCGCCCGGGCCGCGCTGCTCACCGGGCTCAACCCGCACCGGGCCGGATACGGCTCGGTCGCCAACGGCGACCCGGGCTATCCCGGGCTGCGACTCGAACTCGCCGACGACGTGCTCAGTCTTCCCGAAGCGTTGCGCGCCAACGGGTACGCCACGTACGCGATCGGCAAGTGGCACCTCGCGCGGGACGCTAACCTCGCGCCGGGCCGCCCGCGGGACTCCTGGCCGCTCCAGCGCGGCTTCGACCGCTACTACGGCTCGCTCGAAGGCCTCAACTCGTTCTTCCACCCCAACCAGCTCACCGTCGACAACGGACCGTCCCCGGTGGAGGATTTCCCCGAGGACTACTACCTCACCGACGATCTCACCGATCAGGCCGTCGAACGCATCAAGGAACTGCGCGCGCACGACCCCGAGAAGCCGTTCTTCCTGTACTTCGCCCATGTTGCGATGCACGGGCCGCTCCAGGCCAAGGCCGACGACATCGCGAAGTACCGCGGCAAGTACGCCGAGGGCTGGGACGTGCTGCGCGAGCAGCGCTTCGCCAAGCAGCTCGCCGAAGGGCTGTTCCCCGAGGGCACTCGGCAGGCACCGCGCAACACCGAGCCGGGCTTCGACGTCCCGGCCTGGGACGAACTCAGCGAGGACGAGCAGGACCGCTTCGCCCGCTACCAGGAGGTCTACGCCGCGATGGTCGACAGCGTCGACCAATCGCTGGGGCGCATCCTCGACACCGTCGAGGCCCTCGGCGAACTCAACAACACCATCGTGGTGTTCACCTCCGACAACGGCGGCACCGCCGAAGGCGGCCCGGCCGGGACCCGCTCGTACTTCTCGCAGTTCGTGCACCACCCGGTGCCCGGCGACTGGGAGCGCGACGTGCCGCACGATCCGGACCTGATCGGTTCGGCCAAGCTCGGCGTCCACTATCCCAGGGGCTGGGCCCAGACCTCGAACACGCCGTTCCGGTTCTACAAGGGCCAGACGTTCGCGGGCGGGGTGCGGGTGCCGTTCCTGCTCTCGTGGCCCGCCGGGCTGCGCCGCGCGGAGGGCGACGACGGCGTGCGGGACCAGTACGGGTACGTCACCGACGTGTTCCCCACGCTCCTGGAACTCGCCGGGCTCACCGCCCCGGGCGAGCGGGCCGGACGAGCGGCGCAGGAACGCGACGGGGTGAGCCTGGCCGAGGTACTGCGCGGCAAAGAGACCGCCAGCGCGCACACCGAGCAGTACGCCGAGTTCGGCGGGCATCGCGGGTACTACAAGGACGGGTGGAAGCTCGTCACGCTGCATCGTCCGGGCACGCCGTTCGAGGACGCCGAGTGGCAGTTGTTCGACACGCGCACCGATCCGACGGAGCTGGTCGACGTGGCCGACGAGTTCCCCGACGTGGCGAAGGAACTGGCCGAGGCGTGGGAGCACGCGGCTTGGCGCAACACGGTGTTCCCGCTTCAGACGGGCCGGGCGTTCGGGTCGGGGGCGCGGCGGCCGTTCGACGAGCGGTTCTCGCGGCCGGTGCGGCTGCTGCCGGGTTCGCCTGTGCTGGAACGGCACCGGTCGGCCTCGCTGGTGCAGTACCGGTCGTTCACCGTGGACGTGGAGTTGACCGACGACGGCGGCGACGGGGTCCTGGTGGCGCACGGCGATCCGCAGGGCGGGTACGTGCTGTACATCGAGGACGGTCGGATCCGGTTCGGCTACAACCAGTACGGCAAGGCCACGGTGATCGACGGCGGCGACGTCCCGGCCGGGACGCGTTTGATTCGGCTGCACGCGCAGGCCACGCCGAAGCTCCAGTGGGACTTCACGATCGGTCTCGGCGACGGCACCGGTGAACCCGTCGAGGCCGGGCGGTTGCCCGGGCGGCTCCAGCTCGCCGGGCTCGCGCCGTGGACGGGCATCTCGGTCGGGCGCGACGCGAGGGGCCCGGTCCTGTGGGACCTGCGCGAGCGGCGCGGGGCGTTCCCGTTCAACGGCGAGCTCGCCGCCGTGACCTACACCCCGGGGCCGCTCGCGTTCGGCCCCGAGGAGATCCGCGCGATCAAACGCGAAGCCGAACTCCTCGCAGATTAAACGACACATATCGAAAGGCACGATGACATGACCACCGCTTCCCGCCGCACCCTGCTCGGGGCCGCCGCCTCCGCACCGCTCGCCGCGCTCGGCCTGGCCGCGTGCTCTGACGACGCGGACGGCTCGGTCACGCTGCGGATCGGCGAGCTCGGGGCGACTCCGGTCACCCAGGAGCTGTTCAAGGCCGCCGGGCTCGACCAGGACCTGCCCTACGCCATCGAGTGGAAGCAGTTCGTCAACGCCGGACCCGAGTACATCGAGGCCGCCGGGGCCGACGCGGTGGACGTGGGCTTCACCGCCGACACCCCGCTGATCTTCGCGGCCTCGAACGGAGTGAAGCTCAAGGCGATCGCGGCGACCACTGTGGACGACCCGTCCACGTCGTTCAACGCGATCCTCGCCGGCCCCGGGACCGGGATCTCATCGGTCGCCGACCTCAAGGGCCGCAAGGTGTCCTTCCAGGAGGGCACCATCACGCAGTACCACGTGGTCAAGGCGCTCGAATCGGTCGGATTGAGTCTCGACGACGTCGAGACGGCGAACCTGCCGGTGGTCGACGCCAACACCGCGCTGGCCAACGGCGAGATCGACGCGGTCGCGACGCTCGGCATCTACTGGTCGCAGGCCGAGCTCGCCGGGGCGACCTTGGTGGCGACCGGGGCGGACTACTTCCCGAGCATCTCGTTGCTCTCGGCGCGGACCGAGATCATCGAGGACGAGGCCTATGCCGATGCGCTTGCGGACTATGTGGAGCGATACGGGAAGGCCCAGGAGTGGCGTTACGCGAACCTCGACGCGTGGGTCGAGCAGTACGCCGCGCTCACCGGGCTGCCGATCGAGGTCGTGGAGGCGACCGAGACGCGCGCGCCGGTGACGCTGGGGCCGATCACCGAGGAGATCCGCGCGTCCCAGCAGGAGCAGTCCGACGGGTACGCGGCCCTCGGCATCATCGACGAGCTGGACGCCGCGGGCCAGTTCGACGACCGGTTCAACACCGTGTTCGAAGCCTGACAGCCCATTGAAGACGGTCGGCGGCGGGATTCCCGATCAGCTCGCGGGATTCCCGCCGCCGACGCCCACACCGAGAGGAACCGACATGCCCACCGCTTCCAAGTCCTATATCGACACCAATGCCGCCCGGCAGCTCGTCGAAGAGCACCAGGCGATCCTGGTCGACGTCCGCACCCCCGGCGAGTTCGCCACCGAACGCATCACCGACTCCCGCAACATCCCGCTCTCCCTGGTCAAGTCCGCCCAAGGCGCGCTCGGCGAGACCGAACGCCCGGTGATCCTCGTATGCGCCTCGGGCGCCCGCGCGGGCCAGGCGAAAGACCTCCTCGGCGAGGAGACCGGCGTCCCCGTCCACATCCTCGAGGGCGGCCTCACCGCCTGGAAGCAGGCAGGAGCCCCGGTCGAATCCACCGGCCGCAGGGTCTGGGGCATGGAACGCCAGGTGCGCCTGACGGCGGGCGCCCTCGTGATCACGTTCGTGGCACTGAGCCTCGCCTGGGAACCACTCAAGTGGCTGGCCGCGGCGATCGGAGCGGGCCTGGCAATAGCGGCGATCACGAACACCTGCGCGATGGCGAGGGTCCTCGCGATCCTCCCCTGGAACCGCCGCGCAGCCTGACCATTGGGGACGGCGCGGCCACGCAGGCTACGATCATGGCCGCGGCGGTGACCGGGACTACCCGCTCGCCGCTGCCTCGCCCGACGCCCCGAACCCATAGCTGGATCCCCATGCCCTTCACGCCCCAAGGCCTCGACATGAGGCCGCCGATCAATGTGCGCCATGAAGTCGTCTGCGCCGTCCTGCCCCTCGGCCTCGCCGCAGCGATCGCCGCCGCCGCCTGGCTACACATGTTCGCGGCCGATTCGGCGCTCACCACCGCCGCCTTCGTCATCTGCGTCCTCATCGCGACGGTCGGGGCAATCGCAGTGGTGGCGACGACGTTCATGGGCCGCCTGCGCCAGGCCATGGGTCGCCTCACCTACCTCGTCCCGGCATTCGCGCTGCTCGGCGCCATGGTCCCCATGTACGCACTCGACCAGTTCGCCCTCGTCCACCGCGGCATACAGGTCCAGTGCGAGGTGGTCGCGATCGACAACTACGTGCGAGGCAGCGACACCTTGCGGACCGACCACGAGTTCGCCTGCCCCGGTTGGCCTTCGTTCAACGCGGACACCTCGCGCGCGGAGCGGTTCCCGATCGGACACGACCTGATCGCGACTATCGACCCGCTCGACCGCGCCGAGCCCTCGATCCGCGAGGTCTCCTCGACCAATGCCCTCATCGCGGCCGCGTTCTCGATCGGCCTGCTTGCGGCGGTCGTCTTCGGCCGACTCGACGCCGTCGACGACGGCCGGATCCGTGCCGCGTGGAGGGTCCGAATTCGGCGCCTGCGCAATCGCGGGGTCGCATGAGCGTTCGTAGACGAGAGCTCAGGCTTGCCGTTGTTCCGCCGGTGGTCGCCGCCGTGGCGGTTGCGAACTTGAGTTGGACGGTCATGTTCGAGCCGTCGTGGGTGCCGGGGTGGTGGACCGGCGTCGGTGTCGGGGGCACTGCGGCCGCCGGGTTGGGGTTGTTCGCCACGGCGCTCGTCGGGCGGCTGCGGCGCAAGGGTGTCGCCTGGTTCATCGTGCCGTTCTTCACCGCGTTCGGCCTCGCCGGGCTCGTCCCCGCGTTCGACGCCACCGCGCTCGCCATGCGGGGCGTCGAGGTCGGATGCACCGTGGCCTCCAAGTACGAGGAGGAGCACCGGGGCACGATGTACGTCTACCACGTGCTGGAATGCCCAGGCTGGCCGTCGCCGACGATGAGCACCAAGCGGGCCCAGCAGCTCGACGTCGGCGAGGCCGCGTCGGCCGTGCTCGATCCCGAGGGGCGGACCCATCCGGACTTCGACGGGGTCGACTGGGCTGCCGGGCCGCTGTGGGCGGCGGCAGCGCTCGCGGTGGCCGCCATCACGGTCACGAGCCGGATCGTCATGGTCGACGACGAGTTCAGGGCCAAGCTCACCAGGGGCATCGCACCCGAATCGGCGGCGAACAAACGGTGAACCGCGTCCGCATTCATGGCCGGTGCGAACTGGCCAGGTTACGGTTGCGGCGGTGCACTGTCTGCCGAATGGAAGGTCCGCCGTGATCTACAGCCTCTTCGACTCCGCTGCCGCGTACGAGCTCAGTGAGGACGACCAGGCCGGGGCGGTGCCGCCGGTCGAGGCGGTGCTGTTCGACTTCAGCAACACGATCTTCAAGCTCATCGACGTGGAGACCTGGCTGCGCCGCTTCGAGGCCTCCACCGGGCGGGCCCTCAGCGCCGAGCTGCTGGAGAAGACCGCCGGGCAGCTCGGAGAGACCTACCTGATGCCCGAGGTCGCCGCCGCGCAGGTCGGGCGGGACGAGTCGGCCGAGCAGCACCGCACCGCGCTGTTCACGTGGTTCTCCCACGTCGACTACCTCCAAGGCCACGAGGACACCGCGTACGACCTCATCGCCGCCCCCGACGCGTGGGTCCCCTACCCCGACACCGAGCCGCTCCTGCGGGAGCTGCGCTCGCGCGGGATCAAGACCGGGATCGTCTCCGACTTCGCATGGGACGTGGGCGTCCACATGGAGCACCACGGCATGCTCGACCTCATCGACGTGCGGGTCGTCTCCTACCAGCACGGCACCGAGAAGCCCGACCCGGTGCTGTTCCTCGCCGCGTGCGAGCAGCTCGGCGTCGACCCCCGCCGCACCCTCATGGTCGGCGACAACCCGACCAAGGACGGCGGCGCAGCAGCCTCGGGCCTGCGCGCCTACATCCTCCCGGGCGAACCCCGCACCGGCGAGCGGGGCCTGCGCCACGTCCTGGGATTCCTCGAATAGGTCACCGATGCGGCTGCGCGCGAACGGATCGCGGCGTCGCTGGCGCTGCTCGGCGCGCACACCGGCTAAGACTTGCGCTTGGGCTTAGCGCGCAAGTGGGCCCTTTCGCCTTGGGCGCCGAAGAGGCTGAGGAACTCGACCGGGTGTTCGTCGGCGCTGCCGAACCAGTGCGGGGTGCGCGTGTCGAACTCGGCGGCCTCGCCGGGCTTCATCACGAAGTCGTGCTCGCCGAGGACCACCCGCAGGCGGCCGTTGAGGACGTACATCCACTCGTAGCCCTCGTGGACCTTCAACTCCGGCTCGCCGCGCTCGCTCGGGGCGATCACCAGCTTGTAGGCCTGGATGCCGCCCGGGTTGCGGGTGAGCGGCAGCATCGTCATGCCGTGGTGGGTGATCGGACGCAGGTGGATGCGCGGATCGCCGGTCTGAGGCGCGCCCACGAGGTCGTCGAGGGTCACGCCGTGCGCTTTCGCCAACGGCAGCAGCAGTTCCAGCGTGGGCTTGCGCGCACCCGACTCCAGGCGCGAGAGAGTGCTCACCGAGATCCCGGTGCGCTCCGAGAGGTCGGCGAGGGTCGCCTCGCGTTGCTTGCGCAGCGCCCGCAGGCGCGGCCCGACCGAGTCCAGGGCCTGGTCCATCGCTTCGTCCATCCATCGAGTTTGCCAGATCGGCAAGAAAGTTTGCCAGTTTCGACCAGCTCGACTTACGGTCGTGGCGGAGGTGGTCGAAGTGACCGATGAACTGAAGGACCGGTACGACGTCGTGGTGATCGGCGGCGGCGCCGCAGGCCTGAGCGGGGCCCTCATGCTCGCCCGGGCCCGCCGCTCGGTGGCGGTGATCGACGCTGGCGAGCCGCGCAACGCCCCCGCCGAAGGCGTCCACGGGCTCCTCGGCCGCGAGGGCATGCCGCCCGCCGAGCTGCTCGAACGCGGCCGCGGCGAAGTGCGGCAGTACGGCGGGCACGTCGTCAGCGGTACCGTGACCGGCGCGAAGGCCCTCGACGGCGGCTTCTGCGTGTCACTGGAGGACGGGCGCGAAGTGCGGGCCCGGCGGGTGCTCGTCACCACCGGCGTCACCGACCGCATGCCCGACATCCCGGGCCTGCGCGAGCAGTGGGGCCGCGGCGTCGTCCACTGCCCCTACTGCCACGGCTGGGAGATCCAGGGCCAGGCCATCGGGATCGTGGCCACCGGCCCGGCCTCGGTGCACCAGACGCTGCTGTTTCGCCAGTGGAGCGCCGACCTCGTGCTCTTCACCAATGAGGTGCTGGAGCCGAGCGCGGAAGAACTGGAGAAGTTCGCGGCCCTGGGCATCCGCGTCGTGAACGGCCCGATCGCGAGGATCGAGACCGCCGACGACGCGATCACGGGCGTGCGGCTCGCCAGCGGCGAACTGGTCGAACGCCAGGCCCTGACCGTGGCGACCCGGCCCGAAGCCAGGGCCGGGTTCATCGGCGGCCTCGGCCTGGAAGCGGTCGAGCACCCCTCGGGGATGGGCGAGCACGTGCCCGCGGACCCGATGGGGCGCAGCGAGGTCCCCGGTGTGTGGCTCGCGGGCAACGTCACCGACCTGATGATGCAGGTCGGCAACGTCGCCGCCGCGGGCGCGATGGCCGGGGCTCAGATCAACATGGAGCTCGTCGAAGAGGACACGGCCGCCGCTCTGGCGGCCTACCGCGAGTAGCTACGGCTTCCGGCCTGATCCCGCCGAGCCGCCGGTGGCCAGGCGCATCAGGTCGGAGCTCAGGTCGATGTCGAGCTCGGTGCCGCCCGCGCTGCCGTACTCGTGCTGGTAGGACTTCCACGACTCGGTGCGGACCTGCTCGGCGAACCCCGACTCCATGAGCAGCAGCAGCTCGATCGCGGCGCGGTCGATCCGCTCCCCCAGCTCCTTCGCGGTCCAGTCCTCGGTGGCGGCGAAGACCGAGGTCGGCACCGTCATCGTGCGCAGGTACGCGAACAGCGAGCGCATCTGCTCGTCGACGACCAGCGCGTGCCGGGCCGTCCCGGCCGTCGCGGCCAGCACCACCGGCTTGGCGATGAGCAGGTCGTTGTCGAGGAGGTGGAAGAACGAGCTGAACAGGCCGCTGGGGGCGGCCTTGTAGACCGGGGCGCTGGCGACCACGGCGTCGGCCGCGCCGAGCAGCTCGACCGCGCGGGTCAGCTTGGGGCCCATGAACTGCGAGACCAGGGCCGTGGCGATCTCGCCCGCGAGTTCGCGCAGGTCGACGACGTCGGTCGTGACGCGCTCGCCGCGGCGTTCGGCGTGGGCGCCCACGCGGGCGGCGATCCGGTCGGCGAGCATCCGGGTCGAGGACGGGTCGCTCGTACCGGCGCTGACGACGACGAGACGGAACGGCGTTTCGGGGTTGCGGGCGTTCATCGCGGGGCCTCCTGGCGGTTCGGGCGGCGGGTCTGGGGCGGCGGTGCGGGGTCGCAGGCGGCGAGCTTGCGGCCGATCGCTTCGAGCTGGCGCATCTCCTCGTCGGTGAGGGCCGCGTTCACGGCGCGGGCCACATCGACGGCGTGGCGTCCGCCCACGCGGCGCTGCTGCTCGCGACCGGTCTCAGTGAGCGCCAGACGCAGGCCGCGGCCGTCGGCCGGGTCGGGCGCGCGCTCGACCAGGCCGCGTTCGGCGAGGCGGTCGACGAGCCGGGACAGGGCGGGCTGGCTGAGCAGCACGCCCCGGCCCAGTTCGTAGAGTCGCATGGGCTCGCCGTGCTTGGCGAGCGTGTAGAGCACGTCGTACTCGCGCATCGACAGCTCGTCCCAGATCGGTTCGGCGGCGAACCGCTTCATCAGCGCCGCGTGGGCGGTGAGCAGCGATTCCCAGGCGTCGTTCGCGAGGCGACTGCGGCTGCGTGGCATCGGGGGCTCCTAGATGGTCGGGTACTCGGCTTCGGCGTCCCCGTCCTGGTAGGGCGAGCCTCCGGTGACGTTGTCGCCGCGGTTGGCGTTGGGGCGCGGCTGGCGGGCCGGCCGGTCGCCGTACTTGGCCTTGACGAGCCCCTCGTGGGTGGGCGCGTCGGCCGTCTCGGGGTCGCGCCGGGAGGCGAGCTCCTTGCGCAGCACCGGGACGACCTCGCCGCCGAGCAGGTCGAGCTGGTCGAGGACCATCTTGAGCGGCATCCCGGCGTGGTCGAGGAGGAACATCTGGCGCTGGTAGTCGCCGAACGTCTCCTGGAAGGTCAGGGTCTTGTCGATGACCTCCTGCGGGCTGCCGACCGACAGCGGCGTGCCCTTGGTGAACTCCTCCAGCGTGGGACCGTGGCCGTAGACCGGGGCCTCGTCGAAGTAGGGCCGGAATTCCTTGACCGCGTCCTGGGACTTCTTGGCGATGTACGCCTGCCCGCCCAGGCCCACGATGGCCTGCTTGCGGGTGCCGTGCCCGTAGTGCTCGAAGCGCTGGCGGTAGAAGTCGATCAGGCGCTTGGAGTGCGAGGACGGCCAGAAGATGTGGTTGGCGAAGTAGCCGTTGCCGTAGAACGCGGCCTGCTCGGCGATCTCGGGCGTGCGGATCGAGCCGTGCCACACGAACGGCGGCACGTCGTCCAGCGGCCGGGGCGTCGAGGTGAAGCCCTGGAGCGGGGTGCGGAACTGGCCTTCCCAGTCCACGACGTCCTCGCGCCACAGCCGGTGCAGGAGGTTGTAGTTCTCCAGCGCCAGCGGCAGGCCCTGGCGGATGTCCTGGCCGAACCACGGGTAGACCGGGGCGGTGTTGCCGCGCCCGAGCATGAGGTCCATGCGGCCCTTGGCCAGGTGCTGGAGCATCGCGTACTCCTCGGCGATGCGCACCGGGTCGTTGGTGGTGATGAGCGTGGTCGCGGTGGTCAGGAGCAGCCGCTCGGTGCGCGCGGCGATGTTCGCCAGCAGCGTGGTGGGCGAGGAGGAGAAGAACGGCGGGTTGTGGTGCTCGCCGATCCCGAAGGCGTCGAGGCCGACCTCTTCTGCGTGCACGGCGATCTTGACGATCGCGTCGATGCGCTCGGCCTCGGTCGGAGTGGTGCCCGAGATCGGGTCGCGCGTGATGTCACTGACTGAGAAGATACCGAACTGCATCGTCTTTCCCCTGCTCCCGCCGCCGCAGCGGCCTGATGTTCATGCGTTTGCATCTACTTGAACAGACTACCGCCCCGAGTTGTTCCCGTCAGGGGGACGTGAGGCGGCCCATAGGCCTAGAGCAGGGCGTGGACGAATTCGTAGGCGAGCCAGGCGGCGAAGATCAACAGGACAGCGCCTGAGAAGCGGTCGAACCAGACGCGGCGTTCCTTGGTCAGGACGCGGCGCATGCCGGCCGCGGCGCCCGCGAGGAGGAGGAACCAGAGCCAGGAGGCCGAGAGCGTGCCGATCGCGAACGTGGTGCGCGTGGCGGCGCTCTGCGCGGCGATCGCGGCGCCGAGGACCCCGACGGTGTCGAGGATCGCATGCGGGTTGAGCAGCGACACGGCGGCCGTGCGGCGAAGGGTCTGCGCGGGGGTCCACGTCCCGGTCTCGTCGGCGAGTTCGGCGGGTTTGGCGCGCAGCGACTTGACGCCCAGGTAGGTCAGGAACGCGGCCCCGCCGATGAGCATCGCCGGGCGCAGGCCCGGCACCGAGTCGAGCAGCGCGGAGGCCCCGGTCGCGCCGAGCACGATGAGCAGCGTGTCGCACAGCCCGGCCCCGAGCACGGCCCACAGCGCCCGCGGCATCCCCAGGCTCACGCCCTGGCCGAACACGAACACGTTCTGAGCCCCGATGGGCACGATGAGCGCGAGGCCGAGCGCGAGCCCGGTGAAGAACGCGACGGTCACCGCATGCCGCTCTCGAACACGTTGCCGCCCAAGCTGTTTCACTCTCCGCGCGGTTCAAGCGGGCCGAAGACCGACCCGCACCAGGGGCAAGCGTATCCAAAGCGGGCCCGATGCGGCTCATCAAATTTCCGGGCTCGGCGTTGACAACCGTTCTGCCGTCGCACCTGTATCTATTGCCACGACCAGCCGACGAGATGGGAACGCGACCGATGCGACACCGACCTTTGCTCACCGCGGTAGCCGCCTGCGGTCTGCTCCTGGCCGCCGCGTGCGGCGACGAGCCCGCCGAGCGCGGCGGCACCGAGCCGAGCGCCGAGGCCGTGGCCGAGGCGGAGCGGCTGTATCAGATCGTCAACGAGAACCGCGTCATCGACAAGGAGCTCGAGGAACTGGAGCAGCGGGTCGTCAAGCGCTGCTTGGAGGACGAGGGGCTCACCGTCCACTACCCGGCGGTCTTCCCGCCGCCGAGCACCTACCTCTACGGGGCCTCGGGCTACCTCAGCGAAGCGCCGATCAACGGCGTGCCGACCCCGGAGGCGGCCGAGCGATGGGGCTTCGGCCTGTGGGTCGACTATGTCTACGACACCGAGGAGGGCGACCTCTCCGGGGAGCTGCTGACCCCGGAGGCGAGAACCGCGTTCGACCTCCCGCAGGAGGAGACCGCCCCGCCCGACTCCGGCGAATGGGACGCGCAGAGTGAGGAGTACCGCGGCGCCTGGATCGAGGCCTACAGCGGCTCCCCCGCGATCGAGGACTCGATGAAAGGCCCGCAGCTCGACAGCGAAGCGCCCCTGGGCGGTTGCCGCTTGGCGATGATCGAGACGATGTACGGCGAGCCCCATGTGGAGGAGGACGAGGAGGGCACGGTCGAGTACGCCCATGAACCGAGCCCGGTCTCCTCGATCGAGGACTCCGAAGGCTCGGGCGGGCTCTACGAGCAGCTTGAGGACGAGCGCGTCGCGTTCGAGTCCTGCCTCATCGACAACGGTTACGAGGGTTGGGAACTGAGCGACGAGCTCTACCCGCCGGTGTGGCAGTACTTCGGCCGGCTGTACGCCCCTGAACGCTTCGAGGACGGCACCGATGAGGGCGCGCCGGTCCCGGACCTGCCCGAGGAGGCCCCCTCGGGCTTCCGCGCCGTGATGGACCACGAACGCGAAGTCGCGAGCGACTTCGCCGCCTGCGGGGTCGAGAGCGGCCTGCGCACCGCCATCGAACAGGCCTGGGCGGCGCTCCTCGTCGACGCGTACCTCCCGATCGAAACCGAACTGGTCGCCTGGCAGACCAAGATGCAAGGCCACCTCGACGACGCCCAGGACTACCTCCAATCCTGAAGCACCGTCCGAGGCGGTTCATGACGCGTCGGCGGGTGGTGTCCGGTGGAATCGTCGGATCATCGCGATGCGGGGCCAGCGGTCGAGGCCGTGGATGGCCTCTTCGGCTCGGATGTGTTGGAGGCCCGGGCTGAGGCGCTCGTCCGGGATCGGGGTGAAGCCGCAGCGGGTGTAGTACGGGGCGTTCCAGGGGACCTCGGTGAACGTGGTCAGGGTGAGCGACTCGAGGCCGCGTTCGGCCGCGGCCCGGGCGGCTTCCTCGATGAGGGCGCGGCCGATGCGGCGGTGGGCCCAGTCGGGGTGGACCGAGACCTGCTCGATGTGCAGCGCGCCGTCCACCGGCTCGGCGATGAGGTACGCGACCGGGCGGTCGGCCGCATCGGCCGCGACCCAGGCCAGACCCGAGCGGCGGTAGGCGTCGAGCCGGTCGAGATCGAGCGGCTCGTCCTCGGCGATCTCGGGCATGTCGACGGTGCGGAAGCACTCCCCCGCGGCCCGTTCGATGTCCCCGAGCAGCGGCAGATCGGCGGCAGTGGCGGGCCTGATGCGCATGGGGCCAGTGTGCGGGAAGTGCCGGTGGGCCGCAAGCGGATTGCGGCCTAGCGGTGCTCCGGCAGCGGGTCGGCGAGGTGCCAGCCCGCGGCGATCAGGGCGTCCACGGCTTCGACGGCCTGCGCGAGGCGGTGCTCGTGCGGGCCGCGGAGGTGGACGTAGGGCCTGCCGGTGCGCTCCAGTTCCTCGGCGAAGCGGCCGGTCATCCACGGCCGCAGGTGCTCGCCGTCGCGCAGCCCGTCGTCTTCGAAGTCGACGCCCTCGTGGTCGGTGAGCAGCCACAGGTGGTGGCGGCAGGCCTCGGCGATCGGGTCGATCTCGGGGTTGCGGCCGCCCAGGTAACGCTCGTGCCAGATCGCGGTCGCGAAGGAGTCGGTGTCGCAGAACAGGACCGGGCCGCCGAGCCTGGCCGCGGCTTCCTCGGTCTCGTTCTGGCGCTGGGCGATCAGCGGGAACTCCTCGGACGCGAACCGCACGTCGGACCAGGTCGCGTCCGGATTCGCCGCTTGGAGCGAGGCGAGCTTCTCCTCGCTGAACGTACGGCCGTATTCCTCGACCAACTGCGTCGCGGCCCAGGGGCCGCCGCGGGCGCGGTAGTGCTCGGCCAGCGCGGCCGCGATGGTCGTGGTGCCGGTGGACTCGGCCCCGAGGGCGACCACGCGGAGGGCGAGCCCGGCGCGGACCGGGCCTTCCAGGTGGTCCCAATGGGTCACGGGGTCGGCGCGGATCTTGGTGCCCGAGACCGGGAAGCGGGTCCGGTCGAGGTCGACTTCGACGTGGGCGGCGCCGAGGCGGCGGGCGAGTTCGGGGCCGTAGGTCTCGGAGGTGAAGAGCGCGTCGATGCGTTCGGGCACCGCGGCTTTGAAGATGTCGACGTGGGCCTGCCAGATCGCCTCGTCGTGGAGGTCCATGTGGACGTTGTCGACGGTGCCGATGACGCGGGCGCCTGGGTGGGCCTCCTGGAGCCAGGCCACGCGGTCGGCGAGCGGGATGGACTCGACGTCGGCGTGGCTGACCAGGACGGTGAGGCGGCGGCATCCGGCCAGCGCGGAGCGGATGAGGTGGTGGTGGCCCGCGTGCGGCGGGTAGAACTTGCCGAGGACGAGTCCGTGGTCGGGCAGGCTCACGCGGCGGCCTCCGCGGGCTCGTGCTCCTTGAGGAGGTCCCTGCGCCAGCTCAGCAGGCCGACCACACACAGCGCCATGAATCCGATGTAGAGGATCGCGGTGAGGTACAGGCCCTTGTAGGCGTAGAGCGGGATGAACACGATGTCGGCGGCGATCCACAGGTACCAGGACTCGATCCGCTTGCGGCACTGGCCGTACGTGGCCATGAGGGAGAGCACGGTGGTCAGGGCGTCCCAGAACGGCACGTCCGAGTCCGTGGCCGTCGTCAAGAGCAGGGCGATGGCGGCGAGGCCGAGTGCGCCCGCGCCGACCAGGCCGATCCACTCGTTGCGGCTGGTGCGGCTCACGGGGAGGGTGTCCGTGGCGGGGCCGCCGCCTTTGACCCAGTTCCACCAGCCGTAGATCCCGAGGGTGATGAACACGAGCTGGAGGCCGGCGTCGGCGTAGAGGCCGGCTTGGGCGAACAGCACGATGAACATGAGGCAGTTGAAGATGCCGAGGGGCCAGTTGGCGAGGTGCTGGCGGGCCACGAGCCACACGCAGAACGCGCCGGAGACGAAGCCGAGCACTTCGATGAGCGTGGTGGGGACGCCGAAGGCGTTGAACAGCAGCGGGTTGGGGAAGTCGGCGAGCACGAGGGGCCTTTCGGAGGGGAGGCTTAGGATCCCACGATCGCGTAGGCGCGGGTGGGGAAGGTCGCCAGGCCGGCGATGCGCGGGGGCGCGGCGTGGAGGCGGGCGCCGGTGGCCGGGAGCCGGTCGAGGCCGGTGAGGTGTTCGAGGATCGGGATGTCGGCGGTGAGGAGGCCCGAGTGCGCGGGGCGGGGTCGACCCTCGCCGCTCGCGTCGTCGATGTTGACGCTGTCGATGCCGACCAGGACCGCGCCGGAGGCGGCGAGGTGCGCGGCGGCGGCTTCGCCCACGAACGGCGCGGTGGCGGTGTCGAGGTAGGCCTCGGTGCCCCAGTGGCGGTCCCAGCCGGTGCGCAGGAGCACGGCGGTGCCGTCGAGCCCGGACGCGGGAAGGTCGGCGGGGGTGATCTCGCGGCCTTGGAGGCCGGTGAGGTCGACGAGCGTGATCGGGACGTCGGCGACGCGGGCGAGGTCGAGCCCGGCGAGGTCGTGGCCGTCGGCGTAGCGGTGGTTCGGAGTGTCGAGGTAGGTGCCGGTGTTGGCGATCAGCTCGATGCGGCCGATGGCGAACTCGGTGCCGGGCTCGTAGTGCGCGCGGGAGTCCTCGCGGGTCAGGAAGTCGGTGATCCGGGGCCCGGGGATGCCCGGGTAGGTGATCATGCCTTCGCTGATCGGGTGGTTGAGCTCGACGAGTCTGCGCGCGGTTTCGGCCATGAGGCATGTAACCACACCAGTCACGACCCGTAACACCGGACTCGTGGAGGTCGGGGCGAGGCGGGAGGCGCGACACGTGTACTTTACCGATAAACACACGTCTCGCACCGCCAAGGAAGGCCTCCATGACCGTCTCCGCCGTGATCAACGTCGACATCAAGGGCCCGCGCATCAGCCGCCACGTCTACGGGCACTTCGCCGAGCACCTGGGCCGGTGCGTCTACGGCGGGTTCTACGTGGGAGAGGACTCAAGGGTCCCCAATGAGGGCGGCATCCGCCTCGACGTGGTCGAGGCACTGCGCGCGCTCGACATCCCGAATCTGCGTTGGCCCGGCGGCTGCTTCGCCGACGAGTACCACTGGCGGGACGGCGTCGGCCCCAAGGCCGAGCGCCCGGTCATGGTCAACACCCACTGGGGCGGGGTCGAGGAGAACAACCACTTCGGCACCCATGAGTTCATGGCCCTGTGCGAACTGCTCGGCACCGAGCCGTACATCTCCGGCAACGTCGGCTCAGGCACCGTCCGCGAGATGAGCGAATGGGTCGAGTACCTCACCCGCGAGGGCGACTCCCCCGCCGTGCGCGAGCGCAAGGCCAACGGACGCGAGGAGCCGTGGAAGGTCAAGTACTGGGGCCTGGGCAACGAGACCTGGGGCTGCGGCGGCAACATGACCGCCGAGCACTACGCGAACGAGGCCCGCCGCTACGCGACCTACTGCCGCGACTTCGGCGACAACAAGCTCTACCGCATCGCCGCCGGGGCCGCCGACTTCAACTACCACTGGACCGAGACGCTCATGAAGCAGCTCTCCCACCTGGGCTGCCAGCGGGTCGAACGCCCGCTGTACCAGGCGATCTCGGTGCACTACTACACGATCGCGGGCACTTGGGAGGACAAGGGCGCGGCCACGGTCTTCACCGAGGACGAGTACTACACCACGATGCTCAAGGCCGCGCGCACCGATGAGCTGCTCACCGGTCACGCGGGCGTCATGGACCTGTACGACCCGACCAAGGAGATCGGGATCGTGCTCGACGAATGGGGCACGTGGTGGAACGTGGAGCCGGGCACGAACCCCGGGTTCCTGTACCAGCAGAACACATTGCGGGACGCGCTGGTCGCGAGTGTCCACTTCGACATCTTCCACCGCCACGCCGACCGGCTGGTGATGGCGAACATCGCGCAGACGGTGAACGTGCTCCAGGCGATGATCCTCACCGACCCCGACACCGAGGCGCTCGTCCTCACCCCCACTTACCATGTGTTCCAGATGAACAAGGGCCACCAGGACGCCTCTTCGCTGCGGGTCGACGTGCGCGGCGAGCTGCCTTCCCGCGAGGTCGGCGATGGTGTGCTGAAGACGGTGTCGGTCTCGGCCAGCCGCAAGGACGACCGGCTCCTGGTCTCACTGTCCAACCTGGATGCAGCGATCGAGCAGGACGTCGAGATCGACCTGCGCGGCGGGAACGTGACCGATGTCGAGGCGCGGATCCTCACGGCCGCAGCGCTTCAGGACCACAACACGCCCGAGGCTCCTGCCGCGGTGGCCCCGCGGTCCTTCGACGGCGCGACCGTCGAGGGCGGCAAGCTCCGGGTGCGCCTTCCCGCGCACTCGTTCGCGACCGTGTCGGCCACGCTGAGCTAGCGTTCGAACACCCTGAGGCGAGTTCGGTCGCCGATGGGACAATAGGGACGTCGTCGAACCTGAGAGGCGGTTTCCGAAGTGGTGACGATGAGCGATGTGGCTCGACTGGCGGGCGTGTCGAAGATGACCGTCTCGAACGTGGTCAACAACCGGCCCGGGGTATCAGACCCCGTGCGCCGCCGCGTGCTCGACGCGATCCAGGACTCCGGATACCGCCTCAACGTCAACGCCCGCACGCTCAAAGCGGGCCGCACCGGGGTGATCGGCCTCGCGGTGCCCGAAGTGGACCGTCCTTACTTCGGGATGCTCGCCTCGCATGTCATCGAGGCCGCGAAGGCCCAGGGCTTCCACGTGGCGATCGAGCAGACCGGGGCCGCGGCCGAAGGCGAGGCCGACGCGATCGCGCAGTCGCACAAGCTCCAGTTCGACGGGCTGATTCTCAGCGCGGTCCAGCTCGACCCGAGGGACCAGGGCCAGAAGTGGGGCGACTTCCCGATCGTGATGCTCGGCGAACGCGACTACGGCGCGAGCATCGACCACGTGGGCATGGCCAACGAGGCGGCCTCGCGTGCGGCCACGGCGCATCTGATCGCGCAGGGCTGCAACCGGATCGCGAACATCACCGGTCGCTCGCTCGAAGGCGTCCACGTGGTCTCGCGCCGCCATGAGGGCTACGCGCAGGCGCTGCGGGAGGCCGGGATCGAGCTCGACCCGGCGCTGGTGTCCTTGTCCGGCATGGATTTGGACGCCGGCCGCCGGGCCGTGCACGAGCTGCACGGGACCGGATTCGACGGCGTGGTCGCCGTGACCGACACGGTCGCGCAAGGAGTCCTGCGAGGCCTGGCCGACCTGGGCCTCAGCTGCCCCGAGGACGTGCGCGTCATCGGCTTCGACGACATCCCCGAAGCCGCCTACCTGGCCCCGGCCTTGTCGACGATCGCCCCCGACCACCGCTGGATGGCCGAGAAGGCCGTGTCCCTCATCGCCTCCCGCCTGGAGAACCCCGCCCGAGCCCCCGAAGAGCACACGGCCCCTTGGCGTCTGGTCACGCGCGAGTCGACGTGACTACCACCCCGCGGCGACCCGAATCGCTCCGAAGAGGATCGCGGCCACACCGAGCCCGATCGCGATCTTGGGCAACTGCGAGCTCTTGGCGGTGCCGTTGTCGGCGCGGTAGAGCCCGATCGCACCGAGGATGACCGCCGGAAGCGCGGCGCCGGGCCACACGAACCCGGCGATCGCGCACCAGATCGCGGCGACGCTGACCCCGTCGCCGGTCCGGCGTGACGGGTCGATGCTGACCACCGGCACATGGTTCTGACGGAGCCGCTCGGCGGCGGTGCCGCGGCTTCGCGGCGCGACCGGTTCGGGCGGCAGGTCGTCGAGGATCGGACGCAGGTCCGCATCGGTCTTGGCGTCGAGCACCGCGTCGGTGCGGTCCTGGAAGTACGCGGTCCCGATGCGCCCCTCGGTCATGGCCCGACGCAGCCGCTCCAGCGCGGCATCGCGGTCGGCGGTGCTGATGCGCATCTCGCCGGTGCGGCTGCGCGCCGGCCGCGGCGCGCCCGCTCCGGGCAGGTCGGCGAACAGGGCGTCGAAGTCGCCGTAGGTCTTGGCGGCGCCTGCGAGCGCGACCCGCTCGCGGTGCTCGTCCGCGTCGAGCCGCCCGACCTCGAACGCCTCGTCCAGCCGCGACACGGCGAGCGTCCGCTCCGCGTCGGAGACCCGCAGGCTCGTGTACGGCTGATCGGTCATGTCGTCGTTCCCGTCGTGGGGCAGGTCGACCAGGAAAGGGCGAATCCGACTCAGCCTATCGGAATCGCGCCGTCCCAGTCGTACTCAGGCCTTGACGGTGGCCACGATCTTGCCGATCTGGGCACTCTGCTCAAGATAGCGGTGGGCCTCGACGATGTCTTCGAGGTCGAAGGTGCGGTCCACTGTGGGGGTGAAGGCGCCGGATCTCAGGCCCGAGGTCACGAAGGCCGCGGCTTCGCGGAGCCGGGCCGGGTTTCGGGTGGTCTCATGGACCAGGAAGGTGCGGATGCTCAACGCGGGCATGCCGAGTGCGAAACCCGGGTAGGGGGTCGGCTCGCCCGACAGCGCGCCGTACAGGAACAGGGTGCCGTTCGCCGCGACCGAGCGCGCGAGCGCGGTGATGCCCGAACCGGCCACCGCGTCGAACGCGAATTCGGCGCCGCGTCCTTCGGTCAGGGCGAGCACGCGTTCGTCCACTGCCTCGTCGGCCGTGGTGATCACATGGGCCGCACCGGCTTCCAGGAGTGCGTCGCGCTTCGCGGCGGTGCGGGTGGTGGCGATCGGGACCGCGCCGATGCGGTTCGCGATCTGGATCGCCGCGAGCCCGACACTGCTGGAGGCGGCCGTGATGACCACGGTGTCGGCCGGTTTCATGCCGCCGACCTGCACCAGAGCGCCGTACGCGGTGAGGTACGGCATCCAGACCGCCGCTCCGGCCACCGCGTCGAGGCCCTCGGGGCGGGCGATGAGCGAGTCGACCGGGACGATCGCCTCCTCGGCGTACACGCCGTAGTCGTTCATCGAGAACGTGGGGATGACGCTGACCGCCTGCCCCGCTTCGAAACCGGTGACATCAGGGCCGACCGCGAGGATCTCGCCCGCGGCCTCGGCGCCCACAAGGGACGGGAACTCGCGGACCTGTTCGATGTAGACGCCCATGCGGTACAGCGCTTCAGCCCGGTTGAGGCCCACGGCCTCGATGCGCACGCGCGCCTCGCCGGGGCCGGGCTCGCCGACCGGGACGTCCTCGACCCGCAGGACCTCGGGGCCGCCGTACTCGTGGAACCGGACAGTCTTCACCATTTGGCTCTCCTTCGATCCGGGGCCACGATACCTCGCATTCGGCCCCGGGACCCAAACTCCAGGTGAAGCGAAACCGTCCCCGACAGCGCGCTGTCGGGGACGGCGTCCTTGCGGTTACGACAGTGAACCGGTGACGTTGCCGCCCGACTCGGTCACGTAATACGTGAGGGTCTCACCGCTCCAGAAGTGGAACGTCAAGGTGACCTTCTGACCGTCGTTGACCTCGGCGAAGAACGCCTCGGTCAACGTGGTCTCACCCGCGGCGTAATCCGGTCCGAAGGCCCGGGCGAACTCCTTGTAGGAGGTCCAGTTCTGCGGTCCGGCAGGCGTGCCGTCCGCATAGGTGGCCTCCATCGTGGCCAACTGGTCGCCGTTGAACGCGGTCGGGATCGCGAACGCCGTGGCCGGTCCGCTCGCGGCCGAGAGCACCGGCGTGTCGTAGGAGACCACGCTGATGCGCCACGGCGCGCCGTTCGAGAACACGGCGTGCAGGTCGGCCCGGACCCCGTACGAGCGGTCGCCCAGCAGCTCGGTCAGCTTGGCGGCCTTGATGGTCAGCGTCTGGCCCGACACGGTGTAGTCGGTGCCCTCTGCGAGCGGGGTCGAACCGTGGTGCAGGCCCTCGAAGGTGGTGCCGCTCAGGTTGAGCTCCACAGTGGCGTCGCCGACCGCGCCGGACTTCTCGACGAACACCTGGTCGGTCGAGGCGGTGCCCGAGCGGGACGACCAGGAGGCCTCCAGCATCGCGAACAGCTCCTGGTCCTTCCACTCGAACGCGGTGCGGTCGAAGTGCTGGCCGTTGTCCCACAGCTGGAGGGTCATGCCCTTCTCGTTCGCGTAGTGCCCGGCGTACTCGAAGAACTTGAGCTTCTCGCCCTGCTCGATCGTGCCGGTGTGCGCGTCGAAGCCGAGGAGGCCGTACTCGCCGATGAGCACCGGGACGCCGTTCGCGACGAACTCGTCGTACGCCCGGTCGAACGTGTCGGTGACGTCCTGCTGGACTTCGGCGTTGAAGGTGGTGTAGCCCGCGATGTTCACGCTGAAGGGCCAGAACCCGTAGTAGTGGATGGTCGCGGCCAGGTTCGGGTCGTCGAGCGCCTCGATGGTCTCGGTCAGCGCGTCCAGGCGGCCCTGGTCGGCGTTGGTGTGCAGCGTGGGCAGGATGAGCACGCGGTCGGCGTTGCCGCCACCCGAGTCGCGCACGATCGCGTGGAACGAGGTGTTCAGGTCGTCGAGCAGCGCGTAAGCGGTCGCGTCGTCCACATTGTTGAACTGCGGCTCGTTCACGCTCTCGAACAGCAGCTTCGGCGAGGCGTCCTTGAAGCGGTCGGCCAGCGTGGTCCAGATGGACTCGTAGCGCGCCTCGACCTCGGTGCGGTTCGCGTTCATGTCCGCGATCCAGATCCACGAGTCGTGGTGGATGTTGAGCACGACATAGAGATCGGCGTCGAGGGCCCAGCCGACGACCTCCTCGACGCGGTCGAGGTAGTCGGCCTCGATCGCGTAGTCGGGGCCGGGGCCCTGGTGGTCGTCCCACGTGACGGGGAGGCGGATGCTGTTGTAGCCCTGGGCGGCCACGTTCTCGATCAGGGCCTGCGTGATGCGCGGGTTGCCCCAGGCGGTCTCGTCGGGGCCGACCGAGTCGAGGGAGTTGCCGAGGTTCCAGCCCGGCTGCATGGCGGCCACGGTCTCCATCGCGGAGAGGTCACCGGTGGGCGGCGGAGTCGTGACCGGCGGGGTGCTGGGCTCGCCGACCGTGCCGTCGCAGGCGGTGCCGTTGAGCGCGAACGAGGTCGGGATGCCGTTGGTGCCCGACCAGGAGCCGTTGAATCCGAAGGAGACGGTGGCGTTGCCGCCGATCGAGGCGTTGTAGCCCGCGTCGGTGGCCGTGACCTGGTCGCCCACATTGGAGGTGGTGGCGTTCCAGGCCTGAGTGACGCGCTGGCCGTCGGGGAAGGTCCAGGCGAGGCTCCAGCCGTTGACGGCCTGGCCGAGGTTGGTGATGGCCACGTCGGCGGTGAAGCCGCCGGGCCACTGACTCACGATCTCGTAGTCGACCTCGCAGCCTTCGTCGGCGTGGGCGACGGAGGGGACGAGCATCCCCAGCCCCGCCGCGAGGACGGCCACAGCCGCCACGAGCAGTGCGGCCCATTTGCGGGGCCGTCGTTTGAAGTCTTGCATGGCTCTCCTTATGTCCGCGTGTGCTGCCGGAAGGACACAGGGCATGGCCCTATCGAAAGTCCTCGATGCAAGACTAAGTTGGGTCACCCAACTTTGTCAAACGCTCCCGCCGGCGGCCCCGCGGTGGATCAGCCTCGTGCGGCGGCGCGGCGCTCCATCTCCTCGGGCGTGACGTCCTCGACATGGCTGGCGACGTGCCACCGGTGGCCCCAGGGGTCCTCGAAGGACCCGATCCGGTCGCCGTAGAACTCGTCGGTGACCTCGCGCAGCTGCGTGGCCCCTGCGGCCAGTGCCGCGGCTACGACCGCGTCGACGTCGGGCACGTACACGTGGATCGACACGGGCGTCCCGCCGAAGTGCCGCGGGCCGCGCACGTCCATCTCGGGGTACTCGTCGGCGAGCATGATCATCGAGTCGCCGATCGCGAGCTCGGCGTGCCCGACGCGGCCGTCTGGTCCGTCCATGCGGGAGCGTTCGGTCGCCCCGAGCACGCTGATGTAGAAGCCGATGGCGTCGGCGGCGCCGTCGACGTGCAGGTACGGGGTGACTCGGGGGTAGCCCTCGGGGACGGGTCGCACTTCGGTCATGGCGGTGCCTCTCTCGCGGGCCGGGGCGCTGCTCGCCCCGGGTCTTCGCTCCAGGCAACCACCGACCTCGGTCCCGCGGCGCGGTTCCGGTCAAATTCCGGGGCGTGCGCGCAGGCGCGTGGCGATGAGGAACCACGCCGCTCCGGCCTGGCCTTCGGTGGCAATCCAGGTGACGGTGTGCGAGGCGGCACCGGAGAGGGTCGTTCCGAGGAGGACGCCGACGATCAGGAGCGGGAGACTCGCCGTGAGCAGGACGGCAAGCGGACGCGGCACGGTGCGGCGGCGCAGGCAGGCGATGCCCAGCACCGTCGCTCCGATGTAGATCAGGTGCGAGAGCGACCACGCCGGGATCGCGGCGAAGGCGAATCCGGCTGCGGCGTCCTCGGGGAGCATCGGGCCCGCGGCGTTCACCAGACAGCCTGCGGCCGTGCAGATCAGACCGGCGACGAGCAGGCCCAGACCCCAGTGTCCACCGCGCCCGGACTCGGCGCGGTGCCGGGACCGGAAGGCGAGGATGCCGATGAGCACAAGGGACACCGCGGCGATGCCCGCGCCGTTCGCGACCAGGCGGGCGGTCGTGCCCTCCGCGTCACCCGCGAAGAAGCCGAAGGCGGCGAAGCCCGTGGCCCCCAGCATCATCGCGGCGGCCTTGCCGCTGCTTGCCGTGATCGGTTCGCGGGCTTCGACGGTCGGGTTCACGGGGCCTCCTCGCACGCCGAGGATCGGCGGCCGTCCCATGTTCTGTCGATCCGGTCCGCGACGCGTCCCCCGGGCGGGGTAGGCGCCTCCCCCGCGAGGGTGAGCCACAGCCTGGCGACCCGGATCGATGCCGGCGGGAAATGGGCGCGCGGCCTCGCGGACCGGGTGACATGATCACCGGGTGCTCATGACCATCTCCACTACGCATAGGCCCGCCACCGACCTGGGGCGGCTCCTGCGCAAGCATCCGGACCGGGTGCAGGCGTTCGAGCAGTCCTTCGGCACGGCGTGGGTCATGTACCCCGAGGCCGACGAGGAGCGCTGCACCGCGGCGCTGCTGCTTGAAGTGGACCCCGCGCGCCTGGCGAAGGCCCACGGCCGCGGCTCGGGCGACGCTTCGCTCAGCCAGTACGTGAACGACCGGCCGTACGCGGCCTCGTCCCTGCTGGCCGTGGCGCTCGGCAAGGTGTTCAACTCCGCGCGTGGCGGGACCAGCGCCGAGCGGCCCGAACTGGCCGCGGCCGCGATCCCGCTCGAGGTCGCGCTTGCGGCGGTGCCGTGCAAGGGCGGGCCGCAGCTGGTGCGGGACCTGTTCGCGCCCTTGGGGTGGGAGGTCGAGGCCGAGGCGGTGCCGTTGCCGGGCTTCGACAAGGACTCGCGGCACGTGCGGGTGCGCCTGCGCGGCGAGCTGCGGCTCTCGGACGCGCTGAGCCAGTTGTACGTGCTGCTGCCGGTGCTCGACGACGCGAAGCACTACTGGGTCGACATCGGCGAGGTCGACAAGCTCGTGCGCTCGGGCGGCGACTGGCTCGCCGCGCACCCCAGGCGCGGGTTGATCACGCGTCGGTATCTGGCGCACCGCAAGTCGTACGAGCGTGCGGCACTTGAGCGGCTGCTCGACGGCGCCGAGACTGAGTCGCATGTGGACGAGGAGGCGGCCGAGGCCGAGACCGAGCGGGCTTTGCCGTTGCACCGCATCCGGATCGCGTCCGTGCTCGGCGCGCTGCGCGAGGCCGGGGCGGCATCGGTGCTCGACCTCGGCTGCGGTTCGGGCAAGCTCGTCGCCGAGTTGCTGAAGGACGCGCAGTTCACGCGTGTGACCGGCGTGGACGTCTCGTCCCGGGCGCTGGAGCAGGCCGAGCGGCATCTGCGCCTTGACCGGATGTCCGAGCGGCAGGCGAAGCGGCTGCGGCTCGTCCAGGGCTCGGTCGTGTACCGCGACAAGCGGTTCGCCGGGCACGACGCGGCGGTGCTCATGGAGGTGATCGAGCATCTCGACCTCGGGCGGCTGCCCGCGATGGAGCGGGTCGTGTTCGGCGAGGCCCGTTCGCGCATCGTGGTCGTCACTACCCCGAACGCCGAGTACAACGCCGCCTACGGCATGAAGGCCCACCAGATGCGCCACGCCGACCACCGGTTCGAGTGGGACCGGGCCCGCTTCACCGAGTGGGCCGAGGCGACCGCCGCCCGGTACGGCTACCGGGTGCGCGTCGAGGGGATCGGCGCGATCGACCCCGAAGCCGGAACCCCGACCCAGATGGGAGTGTTCGACCGTGACTGATGCGACCGAGACGGTGATAGGCGTCCCCGCGATGTCTCTCGTGCTCCTGGTAGGCGTGTCCGGCTCCGGAAAGTCCACGTTCGCCGCCGAGCACTTCGGGCCCACGCAGGTGATCTCCTCGGACTACTGCCGGGGACTGGTCTCCGACGACGAGAACGACCAGACCGCCACCGGGGAGGCGTTCGCGCTGCTCCACCACATCGTGGGGGTGCGGCTGCGCCGCGGCCTGCTCACGGTCGTGGACGCGACGAACGTGCAGCTGCGCGCCCGAGCCGAGCTGGTGCGGCTCGCCAAGTCGCACCACGTGCTCGTCGACGCGATCGTGCTCGACGTCGAGCCCGCGATCGCGACCGAGCGCAACCGGACCCGCCCCGACCGCGACTTCAGCGACTCGGTGATCCGCCGCCAGTACAAGGATCTCAAGCGGAGTCTCAAGGGGCTGGGCAGGGAAGGGTTCCGGCGCGTCCACCGGCTCACCGGAGCGGAGGCGATCGCGAACGCGCGCATCGTGACCGAGAAGGGCTGGACGGACCTGCGGGAGGAGACCGGCCCGTTCGACATCATCGGCGACGTCCACGGCTGCCGCGCCGAGCTCGAGTCGCTGCTCGGCGAGCTCGGCTGGGCGATCGAGCGCGACGGCGAGGGCCGCGCGACCGGCGCCGCGCACCCCGAGGGCCGCAAGGCGGTGTTCGTGGGCGACCTGGTCGACCGCGGCCCCGACACTCCGGGCGTGCTGCGCCTGGTCATGGGCATGGTCGAGGCCGGGAACGCGCTGAGCGTGTGCGGCAACCACGAGCAGAAGCTCGTGCGGGCCTTGCACGGCCGCAAAGTCAAAGTGGCGCACGGCCTCGCGGAGTCCCTGGAGCAGCTCGGCGCGGCCGACGAGGAGTTCCGGGACAAGGCCGTGTCGTTCATGGACGGTCTGCGGAGCCACTACCAGCTCGACGGCGGGCGGCTCGTGGTCGCCCACGCCGGGCTCAAGGAGGAGTACCACGGCCGAGCCTCGGGCAAGGTGCGGTCCTTCGCGCTCTACGGCGACACCACCGGCGAGACCGACGAGTACGGCCTGCCGGTGCGCCTGCCCTGGGCCGAGGACTACCGCGGCGAGGCCGCGGTGGTCTACGGCCACACCCCGGTGCTGCGTCCTGAGTGGATCAACAACACGATCTGCCTCGACACCGGCTGCTGCTTCGGCGGCCAGTTGACCGCACTGCGGTACCCCGAAAGGGAACTCGTGGCAGTCGACGCCGAGCGGGAGTGGTACGAGCCGGTGCGCCCGCTCACCGCGCCGAGCGAGCGCGAGGCGACCATGCTCGACCTCGACGACGTCTCGGGCGACCGCTACCTGACCACGGCGCTCGCCGGCACGGTGAAGGTGCGGGCCGAGAACGGCGCCGCTGCTTTGGAGGTCATGAGCCGCTTCGCCGACGACCCGAAGCGGGTGCTGTACTTGCCGCCCACGATGGCTCCGGTCGACGCCTCCGATGTGGAGGGCTACCTGGAGCATCCGGCGCAGGCGTTCGAGCAGTACCGAGGCAAGGCCGAGCGGGTCGTGTGCGAGGAGAAGCACATGGGTTCGCGCGCGGTCGTGCTGGTGTGCCGCACCCCGGAGGTCGCCGAGAAGCGGTTCTCGATCACCACGGCCCCTTGGGGAGCCGTACTCACCCGCACCGGCCGCGCGTTCTTCGAGGACCCTGCCCTGACCGGTGAACTGCTCGCCCGGGTGGCCGCCGCCGCGGAGGGCTCGGGCCTGTGGGAGCGCCTGGACACCGACTGGGCGCTGCTCGACTGCGAGCTGCTCCCCTGGTCGGCCAAGGCGATGAAGCTGGTCGAGGACCAGTTCGCGTCGGTGGCCGCCGCGGGCCTCGCCGCGCTCCCGGCCGCTTCGGCGGTCCTGGACGCGGTGGCGGCCAGGGGCATCGACGTGGCGGACTTCGCTGCGCGCACCGCGTCACGAACGTCCAATGTCGAGGCGTTCGCGAAGGTCTACCAGCAGTACTGCTGGCCCACGGAGGGACTCGACGGGGTGCGGCTCGCGCCGTTCCAGATCCTCGCCACCGAGGGCGCCAACCGGGCCGACCACCGGCACGACCGGCACTTGGAGGAGATCGACGCTCTGGTGGCGGCCGACGCGACCGGGACCCTGTTGGGGACGCGGCGGCGGTTCGTGACCCTTGGGACCGACGAGGAGGCCGAGGCCGTCCGGTGGTGGACCGAGCTGTGCGCCGACGGCGGCGAGGGCATGGTGGTCAAGCCGATCCTCGACGAGCGGCCCAGGCTCCAACCGGGCCTGAAGGTCCGCGGCCGGGAGTACCTGCGGATCATCTACGGCGCCGACTACACCGACCCGGTCAACCTCGACCGGCTGCGGCAGCGGCGGTTGACGCACAAGCGGTCCCAGGCGCTGCGCGAGTACGCGCTCGGGCTCGAAGCGCTCGACCTCGTGGCCGCCGACGCGCCACTGTGGAAGGTCCACCAGTTCGTGTTCGCGATCCTGGCACTGGAGTCCGAGCCGGTCGACCCGCGCCTGTGAATCGGGGGCGGCCCCTCGCGGGGCCGCCCCGGTCTCAGCCTCGCAGCGTGACGACCACGATCACGACCGCCAGGATCGTGTCGAGCACGACGCAGAACTCGGCCAGCGAACGCGAGACGACCCGCTCGACCCGGTGGTGGTAGACGTCCCAGGCCGCATGGGCCAAAAGGCCCGCCGCCACCAGGTAGGCCGCGAGGTCGCCGCCGACCAGCAGCGCCGCGGCGGCGGCCCCGCAGAAGGCGAGCGCCGCGAGACCCTGCAACGGCAGGCCCGCGAACGGGCGGCCCTCGCCGCGCTGGAGCCCGAAGACCAGCAGGACGGCCCCGAGCGCCACGAGTATCCACACGGCACTGTCCTCATAGGTCGTGAACGAGGCGACGCCGATCACCACGAACGTGACGAAGAACAGCGGCCAGGCAGCGCCGCGGCGACCCACGGCGGCAGCGCCGAGATAGACGAACGCCGAGGCGGTGAGCACCGGCGCGAGATCCCCGCCGGAGGCCAGGCCCCAGGCCACGAACGTCGCGAACGCGACCCCGGCGACCGAGGGCCAGCGCCGCAGCACGGTGTCGAGCGGGCGGGCGGTGTCAGGGGTGGTGGTGGACATGATCTGCTCCTCATATACCTACTGGGGGTATCCGACCTCTCCACCCTCCTCTGGGCCGCAACGCGCAACAAGCAGTGCGCCGGGGCAGGTCCGAAATCTTGGCATCCTGGTCTTTCAGACCTACCCTGAGAGGATGGACCCGCATCGCGTACTGGTCGTCGGCTACGACGACGCCGAACTCCTCGACATCGCCTGCGTCACCACCACCCTCGACGCGGTGCGCGTGATCGACCCCGCGAAGGGCTACCAGATCGCGCTGGCGACCCCGGGCGGGCGCCCGATCACGTGCTCCACGGGTCTGGTGCTGGGCGGGCAGGAGACGTTGGAGCGGGTGAAGGGCCCGATCGGGACGCTCGTGGTCTCCGGGGGTCTGGGGCATCTCCGCGCGGCCGCGGACGAGCGGTTCGTGGGGCATGTGCGGCGGTTGGCGCGCGAGAGCGAGCGGGTGGCGTCGCTGTGCACCGGGGCGAGCGTCCTGGCGGCGGCGGGCCTGCTCGACGGGCGGCGCGCGACGACCCACTGGCATTTCGCCGCGCAGTTGGCGAGTGAGTATCCGCAGGTGACGGTGGACGCGCGGCCGATCTATGTGCGGGACGGCGAGGTCTACACCGCGGCGGGGGTGACCAGCGCGCTGGATCTGTCGCTCTCGTTCATCGAGGCGGATTTCGGTCCGGACATGGCGCGCTGGGTCTCGCGGGCGATGGTGACGTACTTGCACCGGCCGGGGAACCAGGCGCAGATGAGCATGTTCACCGCGGCGCCGGCGACCGACCACAACCTGGTCCGCAAGGTGACCGACCATGTCGCGGCGGGGCTCGACGCCGATCTGTCGACGGCGGCGCTGGCCCGCCTCGCCCGCGTCAGCCCTCGCCATCTGACCCGCCTGTTCCAGGCCCATCTCCACCAGACTCCGGGCCGCTACGTGCGCCGCACCCGCCTCACGGCCGCCGCGCAGCTCCTGTCGACCACGGATCTTCCGATCGCCCGCATCGCGGCCCGCTGCGGCTTTTCCTCCCCCGAGTCGCTCCGCCAGGCCTTCACCCGCGAGTACGGCACCGCCCCGTCCCAGTACCGAGCCCTGGCCTCGACGGCGGCGTGAGCACGCGTGGGCTTCAATGGCGCTGTCGCGGATTGAGGAGTTGGTCGGGTGTTCTCACGAAGGGCCGGTTCGGGTTCGACCTTGTTCCTGGTGTACCTGCTGGGCGGGTTGACCTTGTGGTGCGGTTCGTCGATCGCGTTGGACTTCGAGACGTTCTACGCCTCCGAGCCGGTGCCTGCGGTGGTGGTGGACAAGGGCTATGAGTCGAGCACGAGAGGTGGCGGCAACCGGACGGTGACCGTGGAGTTCACCGACGACGAGGGGCGGCTTCGGACTGAGAAGTTCTCGGGTGGAGAAGGGCTGTCGGTCGGTGAGGAGACCGAGGTGCGGATCGGGACCTTGACCGGGGCGGTGGAGCTGTTCCGCCCGGCTCCGACGGGTCTCGCGGCCGTGACGCTTTTCAAAGCGCTCGGCCTGGCCGCGTTGGGGTGGATGTTCGTCTCGTTCTGGCGCGACTACCGGCGCGAGAGGGACCCTGAAGATGAACCGGCGTCTTGACGCACAGCGCCCGCCGGTCCCGAAGCTCGGGGCCGGCGGGCGTCGCGTCGCTAGTGGGCCGCGGCGACCACGGGGGCCGCGTCGTCGGGTTTCTTGACCAGGAAGGACGCCGCGACGGCCACGAGGGCCATGCCGGTGCCCCAGATGAAGGCCTCGTGGATGCCTTGGGCCTGGGCGGCCGTCTCGGTGGCGCCGTCGGCGATCGCGGCGGCTTGGCCGGTGGTCATCAAGGTGATGAAGACGGCGGTGCCGGCCGCGCCCGCGACCTGCTGGAGCGTGCTCAGGATCGCGCTGCCGTGCGAGTAGAGCTCGGGGCGCAGCGCGCCGAGCGAGGAGGTCATGAGCGGGGTCATGAGCGTGCTCAGGCCGAGGCTGAGGAGCACGTGGGCGACCACCACGAACCAGATCTCGCTGGACTGGTCGAGCAGCGTCAGGAGCCCGAGGGCGCCGGCGAGGCCGATCGCGCCCGGGATGACCAGCGGCCGGGGGCCGAAGCGGTCGTAGAGGCGGCCGACGATCGGGCCGGTGAGCCCCATGGCGAGGCCGCCGGGCAGGACGATGAGCCCGGTCTCCAGTGTCGTCAGGTGCAGCACGCCCTGGAGGTACATGGGCAGGATGATGAGCGATCCGAACAGGGACGCCATCGAGACCAGCAGCATGATGATGCCGACGGTGAACGAGCGGCTCTGGAAGGCCCGCAGGTCCATCAGGGCCGAGTCGGTGCGCTGGAGGCGCAGCTGGCGCAGCACGAACAGGCCCAGCGCGACCACGCCCGCGGCGATCGCGGCGTACGGCGGCACGGGCGGGTGCCCGCCCCCGGCGGACTCGCCGATGCTGCTGAGGCCGTAGATGAGCCCGCCGAACGCGACCGCGGAGAGCAGCGCCGAGAGCGGGTCGAACTTGACCGCGCGAGGCTCGGCGAGGTTCTTGATCAGCAGGGCGCCGAGGATGAGGCCGAGCACCGCGATCGGCAGGACCGCGATGAACATGAAGCGCCACTCGAAGTGGGCGAGGATGAATCCCGAGAAGGTCGGGCCGATCGCGGGGGCGACGGCCATGACGATCGTGATGAGGCCGATGGTGCGTCCGCGGCGGTCGGCCGGGACGTAGGTCATGACGGTGGTCATCAGGAGCGGGATCATGAGCGCGGTGCCGGAGGCCTGGACGACGCGGGCGATCACGAGCACGGCGAACACCGGGGCGGCCGCGGCGAGCAGCGTCCCGGCGGTGAACAGCCCGATCGAGGCGATGAACACCGCACGGGTGGTGAAGCGCTGGAGGATGAGACCGGTCATGGGGATGACCACGGCCATCGTGAGCATGAACCCGGTGGTGAGCCATTGGACGGTGGCGGCGCTGAGCCCGAACTCGTCCATCAGGCGCGGCAGGGCGACGCCCATCACCGTCTCGTTGAGGATCATGACGAACGCGGCCACGAGCAGCACGCCGAGGACGAGCTTGATCTGGCGCGGGATCCCGGTCTCGGGGGGTTCGGCGGCCACCTCTGGGGTGTCTGCCGGTCGCTGGTCAACGGTCATGGGGATCCTTAGGACGGAGTGCCTGTCCGGTGCCGACGGGGCCGCGCCGTCGGGCCCGGGGATGCCGGGGGCGGCGCGGGTGCACCGGAAGTGTCAGTGACTGACAATCATTGCAGTTGCTACCATCCAATCATGGCCGCCGGTGGGAGTCTGCGAGAAGTGTCACGTCGGGCCGTGCAGTCTCGGATCGCACGGACCGCCGAGTCGCTGTTCGCCGACAAGGGTTTCGAGGAGACCACGGTCGACGAGATCGCCGCGGCTGTGGGCATGTCGCAGCGCAGCTTCTTCCGCTACTTCTCCTCCAAGGACGACGTGGTGTTCGACTCGGTCGAGCGCCTGCGCGTGACGCTCGCCGAGCGTCTGGCCTCCCGCCCGATCGACGAGTGCGCGTGGGAGTCGCTGCGCCGGACGTTCGACCCGGTCGCCGAGCGGTTCGCCGACCCCGAGCTCCGGGCCCACGACAAGGCCGTGCAGCAGATCATCGACCGCAGCCCCCGGCTCCTGGCCGCGTACCTGTGCCACCTGGAGCGCCTTCAGCGGACGCTCACCGAGGCGATCCTCGAACGCGCGACCCGCCGCACCGGCCGCGAGCCCGACCCGGTCGTGGTGCGCGCGATGGTCGGCGGCGCGTGCGCGTGCCTCCACGCCGCCACACTCCACGCGACCGGCGACCCCGAGGTGTTCGACGTGAGCCTCGACCGCGCCATGTCGGCGCTGCGCCCGGCCTCGATGCCGACCTGACGCCGCGACGCTCGACGCGATCGACGCCGTCCCCTGACCGTCGCCGTGTCACCAAGGCACAGCCTTGCCGCCGCGTTCGACGCCGCGTCCCTCGACCGAGCCTGACGGCCGCACCGCTCGACGCCACCGGCGACCGCAACGCTTCTCCATCCAGCACGACCCCGCACCGCCGCGAACCGGCCCGCGCGGCTCCGTCCCTCGGTAGATTGCAGACCGGTGCCGGGGGCGAGCCGAGATCGCTCCCCAAGGGACGGTGAGAGGCATGGGCGGGCGTTTCCAGCGGTGGGCCGACCGCCTCGCCAAGCAGCGCCTCGACCACCTCGAACCGCCCGGGCCGAAGGGCCAGCCGCCGCCGTCGTGGGAGCTCATCCGGTTCCTGCGCGACCTCGGCGTGGCGCTCAGCGGCTCGGGTGCGGCCACCGGGCGGATCGTGGCAACCCTCAGGTCGCTCGCCGAGGCGTACAACGCGCCGGGCGTGGACTTCTTCATCTTCCCCACCGGGGTCTTCGTGCGCATCGCCGACCCCGACGGGACGCTGCGCACCGACTTCGCGGCCACCCCGTCAGATCCGTTGCGGCTCTATCAGATCGACGCGCTGTATCGGCTCATCGGGGAGGTCGCCGAGACGCGCATGGCCCCGGCCGAGGGCCGCAGGAGGCTCGAAGTGATCCTCAAGGAGCGGCCCCGGCACGGACTGTGGACGGTCGCGGTCGGGGCGATGCTCCTGGCGATCGGGCTGGGCCTGACTCGGAACCCGCCGTGGGAGGCCCTCGCCGGGTACGCGATCCTCGGCGCGGTCAACGGAGTCCTCCAGATGCTCGCGACCCGCTTCGGGGTGCTGTCGCTGGCGCTGCCGGTCGTCGCCGGAGCGGTCTCGACGGTGATCGCGTTCAGCCTGCCCGACTCGCTGACTGGCGGCGACCCGGTGCGGCTGCTCATCCCCTCGCTCATCATCTTCCTGCCGGGGGCGGCGCTGACGATCGGCGCGATCGAGCTCTCGACCGGCTCGATGGTCGCCGGGGCCGCGCGGCTGATGTACGCGTTCAACCTGCTGTTCCTGCTGGCGTTCGGCATCCTCGTGGGCACCGAGCTCGTGGACGTGACCTATGTCGACAGCACGTCGTCGACGCTCGGCGCGTGGTCGGCTTGGGTGGGCGTGGCGATCGTCGGCGTCGGGTACGCGATCAACCAGCACGCGCCCACGCGCACGCTCGGCTGGGTCCTGGTGGTGCTCTACGGGGTGTGGATCGCGCTCAACGCGGGCGAGGCGATGGGCTCGGCGCTGCTCGGGGCGTTCCTGGCCGGGCTCGCGCTCACGCCGCTGTCGTACCTGGCCCAGTCGCGCCCGTCCGGACCGCCCGCGCAGGTGACGTTCCTGCCCGCGTTCTGGCTCATCGTGCCCGGGGTCCTCGGCCTCACCGGCGTGTCCGAACTGATCACGGGCTCCACCGAAGCCGCCACCGGCATCACCGACCTGGTGACGGCGCTGCTCACCGTCGTCGCGATCGCGCTCGGCATCCTGGTCGGCTCCGGGTTCACGCAGGCGAACGACGCGCTCTCCCCGGCCAGGGCGATACCCCCCGAGCCCGCAGCGCACCCAGAACCGCCGCCGCGCACACCAGAGCCGAGCTGACCCACAGCGGACCCGCCGGACCCGCGGCGGTGTGACCGAGTCCCGCGAGCACCGGGCCGAGCATGGCCCCGACGTTGAGCGCGGCCGTGGCGAACGAACCGCCCATCGTCGGTGCGTCCGACGCGCTGGCCATGACCCTGCCGATGAGGGTGCCGCCCACCGCGAACGAGAGCGCGCCCTGCACGAACATGAACGCGAACAGGGCCGCTGGCGCGGCGGCGAGCACCGCGAAGACGACCCAGCCGAGCAGCAGCAGTGGCAGTCCCGCGGCCAGGAGCGTCCGCCAGTGGCGGTCGGCGACGCGCCCGGCCGACCAGACGCCGAGGAACGCGCCGACGCCGAACAGCGCTAGAGCGATCGGCACGGCCCCGTTCGCGAGTCCGGCCGCGTCCGTCACCAGCGGGGCGGTGTAGGTGAACGCGCCGAAGGTGGCCGCGTTGACCAGGACCGCCAGTGCCGTCGAGGCGATGAGCGACGGTTCGGCGAGGACGCGCAGTTCGGCTCTGAGCGCGAGTGGTGCGGCGGCTCCGGCCCGGCCGGGGGCCGCGGCGAGCACGGCCAACAGTGCGGGGAGCGAAGCGATCGCGACGGCCCACAGGGCGGCTCGCCAGCCGAGGGCGCCGCCGAGGAGCGCGCCGCCGGGCACGCCGGCGACGAGTGCGAGTGTGGTGCCGCCCAGGACGATCGACAGGGCGCGGGCCCGGGAGTCGGCCGGGACCAGGGCGGCGATGGTGGCGAGTGTGACGGCGAGGAATCCGGCGTTCGCGGCGGCGGCGAGCGCGCGGGTGGCGAGCAGGACCCCGAAGTCGTCGGTGAGCGCGCCGACCGCATGGGCGGCGATGAACAGGACGAGGAACCCGGCGAGCGCGGTGTGCGGGGGCCAGCGGCGCGCGAGCGCGGCCATGACCGGGGCCCCGGCCGCCATGCCGGCGGCGAACGCGGAGGTGAGCAGGCCCGCGCGGGCGAGGCTCACGTCGAGGTCGTCGGCGACGGCGGGCAGGAGCCCGGCGAGCATGAACTCCGAGCAGCCTTGGGCGAACACGGCGACGGCGAGCAGGTACAGCAGGACTGGCATGGTGATTGCTCCGAAGAGTCGAAAGGACGGGAGGCGCGTGGCCGCCGGCCTTTCGGGCGCACCAGTAGATCCCGCTTGCGCGGGTTCGGGTGCGGCGGAAGGCTACCGGCGGGCCGGCAGCCCCCGTCTGGACGCTTCGGGGCTGGACATGGGAGGCAAGCTATCACCCGGTGCGGGGCGGGTGCGACGGGTTTTCGGGCCGGTGGTCGAGCAGGGCCGCGTAGAGGGTCAGGCCGGGGCCGAACGCGATGGCCACGACCGGGCCGGGCGGCAGGTCTTGTTGCAGGAGGTCGCGGAGGACCAGGAGCACGGTGGCCGAGGAGCAGTTGCCGTGCTCGTCGAGGACCGCGCGGGAGGCGTCGAGCGCACTGGCGGTGATGCCGAGGCCGTCCTGGACGGCGTCGAGCACGCGGGGGCCGCCGGGGTGGACGGCCCAGCTTCGGACGTCGGGCACGTCGAGGCCGTGCCGGGCGAGGAGGTCCTTGACCAGCGGGCCCACGTGTTCGTGGAGTGCGTCGGGGACTTCGGGCGAGAGGCCCATGCGGAATCCGAGGTCGGTCATGCGCCAGGTCATGTGCTCGCGCCGGACGGTGTCGGTGCGGGCGGCGACGTCGACCACGCGCAGGCCCGGGCCCTCGCCCGGGAGCACGGTGAGCGCGGCGGCGGCGTCGCTGAACAATGCGTGGACGACCGCCTGGTCGATGTCGCTTGTGGACGGTTGAATGTGGAGCGATGGCAGCTCGACGCACAGGAGCACGGCGGGTCTGCCGTTCGCGGCGACGTAGTCGCTGACCGCGCCGAGCGCGGGCAGCGCCGCGTGGCAGCCCATGTGGCCGATGAGGAGTCGCCGGGCGTCGGGTCGCAGCGGGAGGGCGCCGGCCAGGTCGATGTCGGTGCCGGGGGTGCCGTAACCGGTGCAGGTGGCGACGGCGAGGAGGCCGATCTCCTCGGGTCCGGTGCCCGCGGCGGCGAGGGCGTCGCGGACGGCGCGCAGGCCCAGTTCCGGGGCGCGTTCGGCGTAGCGGCGCATGCGCTGCTCGGTGGACCAGTCGGCCACGTCGGGGAACTCGCGGGGTTCGGTGACGGAGTGGCGGCAGGTCACGCCCGCGTTGGCGAAGAGCCGCTGGGCGACCTTGCCGCCGCCGAAGTGCCTCCGGAACGTCTCGTCCCACAGTCGCTCCTGTGTGTACAGTGGCGGCAGGGCGGTGCCGAGTCCGGCGATGCGGGCGCTCACCACCGCGGCACCGCGGCGCGGTCGGGGTCGGCGCCGAGGGCGGCCGCGCCGAGCCAGTCGGCGCACACGTCCGAGGTCGCCGGTTGCAAAGCGCCGCAACGGGCGTCGCGGTAGAGGCGCTCCAGCGGGTGCCCGCGGCGGGACGCGCCGGTCCCGGCCGCTTCGAGGAGCGAGGACGCGACTTGGAACGCGGTGTCGCCCGCGGTGAGCTTCGCGCGCCAGACCCAGCGGTTGGTCTCGGTCTGGCCGGGGCTCGCGTCGATGCGGGCGGCGGCTTCGGCGACGACGAGTTCGGCTGCGGCCACGGCGTTGTCGGCGCGGCCCATGCGGGCGCGGATGGAGGCGAGGCCGTCGAGGCCGCGGGAGCGCACGTGGTCGGCGGCGGCGTCCACCGCTGCGCGGGCGACTCCGGTGTACACGGCCGCGTAGGAGGCGACCAGCCATTGCGGCATGGCTTCGGCGAGGATGAGCGCGAGCCCTTCGATGCCGCCGAGGAGCGCGTCGGGGCCCACGTCGAGATCGAAGTGGACGTCGTGGCTTCCGGTGGCGCGCATACCGAGCGAGTCCCAGGTCTCCTCGACGCGGATGCCTGCTCCGGCGGGGACAAGGAAGTGGGAGACCTGCGGGTCTTCGGATTCGGCGTCGCGGGCCGTCACGAGGTAGGCGTCGGCGTGGCCCGCGCCGGACACGAAGGCCTTGCTGCCGGTGATGCGGTAGCCCTCGCCGGAGCGCCGGTAGGCGGTGGTGGTGCGCGAGAGGCGCGAGCCGCCGCCGCGCTCGCTCATCGCGACCGCGTACAGTGCGCCGTTCGCCGCCGCCGCAAGGGCTTTGTCGCGGGCTTCGAAGGTGCTCTCGGGTGCGCCGAGCTGGCGGACGAGCGCTTCGGGGGTCTGGGCGAGCGCGCCGGTCACGGAGGCGTGCATGTTGAAGATCAACGCGGTCGATCCGGCGCCGCGTCCCAGTTCCCTTGCGACGGCGGCGTATTCGCTGAAGGTCGCGCCGGTGCCGCCGAGGCGGGCGGGGACCATGAGGCCGAGGAGTCCGGCGTCGCGGAGGTCGGCGAAGTCGGCGGCCGGGAAGCGGCCTTGGACGTCGTGCGCTCCGGCCCGTTCGGCCAGTCTGGGCACGAGTTCCCGGGCTCGGTCGAGGGCCTTTCCGGGGTCGCCTTCGCTTCCGGTCGTGGTCGGCATGAGCGCTCACTCCTCGGTCGTGGCTGGTGAGCCGATCGGCCGTGTCGCCAAGGGTGCGTGGCGGACCGGTGACTCAACCTACGGCGACCCCAGTATGGAGGAGCAGCGCGACATCGACAAGGGCCACGAGCATCACGGCCCGGAACGCGGCCCGCGACCTGGGACGGCGCCCGAGCGCGAGCCCGGCCGCGAGAACGGCGGCCGCGACGGGCACGGCGATGAGGCCGAGCGCTGCCGCGGGCCCGGGCGGGGCGAACGCGAGGAGCACGGAGGCGGCCAGGACCAGAATCGCGGCCGCGTACGGAGTCGCCTTGGGGCCCAAACGGTGCGGCAGACCCCGGACGCCGGTCGCGGCGTCGTCGGCGAAGTCGGGCAGGGTGTTCACGAAGTGCGCGCCGCTGCCGAGGCACGCGGCGGCGGCCATGAGCCACCAAGGGGGCCAAGGGCCGTCACCGCCGAGCGACACGATCGCCGGAAGCAGCCCGAACGACAGCGCGAACGGCAGCACCGATGCCACTGTGGACTTGAGCCGGAGATTGTAGGCCCAGGCTGAAAGCAGTGCGACGAAATGCACGGCGGTCGAGGCGAGCCCGGAAAGCGACGTGAGCAGCACGGCCGCGATCGCACTGACCCAGAACGCGATCCGCACCGCAGAGGGGGCGAGACTCCCGGCGGCGAGCGGCTTGTCGGTGCGCCCGGCCTGCGCGTCCCGCGAGGCGTCGAGCAGGTCGTTGAGCCAACCCACGGAGAGCTGACCGCAGAACACTGCCGCCGCGATCGCGAACGTCCCAGGCGCCGATCGACCTGCGGTGAGGGCAAGTCCGGCGGTGACGAGGGTGACCGCGAGCGCCGGAAGCGGATGCGACGCTTGGAGAAGCGCCTTGCTCGCATGCACGGTCGACTGCATGCGCCTCAGTGTGCCACGCTGGCGGGATGACTGGGGAGCGCGCGAGGCCGGGCGATCCGGCGCTGTTCGAACGCCTGGCGCACCGCTGGTGGGAGCCGCGCGGCGAGTTCGCGATGCTGCACTGGCTCGCGGTCGCCCGAGCCGAACTCATCCCCGAAGCCTCGCATCCGGGTGCGGTCCTGGTCGACCTCGGCTGCGGCGCAGGCCTGCTCGCCCCGCACATCGCCGACCGCGGGTACACCCACATCGGAGTGGACCGGTCCCCGAGCGCATTGCGGCAGGCCGCCGACCACGGCGTCCACAGTGTCCTCGCCGACGTGACTGCGGTGCCGCTGCCCGACGCTTGCGCGGACGTGGTGGTGGCCGGGGAGATCCTCGAACACGTGACGGACCCGCCCGGAGCCGTCGCCGAGGCGTGCAGGCTGCTCAAGCCGGGCGGGCTGCTCGTGATCGACACCCTGGCGGCCACCGCGCTGTGCCGCGTGCTCGCCATCCATGTGGCCGAACGGATCCCCAAATGGGCGACACGAGGCGTCCACGACCCGGAACTCCTGGTCGACCGCAAGACCCTCGTCGAAACGGCCGCGCAGCACGGAGTGCCATTGCAGCTCAAAGGGATCAGGCCGTCGATGGGCGACTTCGCGGCTTGGGCGTTCAAGAAGCGGAACTACGTGCGGATGGTGCCGGTGCGGTCCACGGCGGTGCTGTTCCAAGCCTGGGGGCGCAAGCGGGAGTGAGAGCGGGCGGCATCCGCTCGGGATGCCGCCCTGCGTTCAGGCCCGGGACTTGCGCTTCGACGACATGCTTTCGGCGACGCCGATGAGGAGCACCGCGGCGACCACGGCCACGATGAACCCGATGATGTTCAGCTCCCAGATGCTGCCGGTCCCGAGCAGGTTCGCGATCGTCCCGCCGATGACCGAGCCGACGAGCCCGAGCAGGAGCGTGGCGATCCAGCCGAGGTTCTGCTTGCCGGGTTTGATGAGCCGCGCGAGCGCCCCGATGACGAGTCCGGCGACGATGAAACCGATCATGGCGTCCTCCTGAGTCCGTTCGATACGGGATACCCCTTCGAGACCATCTCTACCATCGCCGCCGCAGGTCGTGGCTCATTCGAGCATTCGTGACCGAACCTCGGAAAGCAGGCGTATGGACGCCCGGCGGTACGATGGGCGGCGCGCAGGCACCCCGAGGAGACCGCATGAGGAAGCTCGAAGCGCAGCCGATCGTCACGATCGGGCACCTCACCGACCAGTCGGAACGCGTGTGGGGCTTCTTCTGGTGGGGCCACACCGAGCACTACCGGACCTTCGCGCATTTCCTGGAACGCCCGGCCGCTGGCAGCGACCTGATCGACCTCGAATGCCACGAATGCGGCGAGGAACTCGTGCTGCGCCTCGACAGCCTCGAACGCCAGCGCCGCACCCGCCGCCGCCTCCTGACCACAGCAGCTGTCGGCTTCACGGTCACGGCGGCGACCGTCGCGCTCGGCCTCATCACCGACGAGATCGGCAAACCGCTGCTCCTCTCCGAGGCCCCGGGCGTGATCACGCTGCTGGCGTTCCTGGCGAGCCTCCCGGTCGTCGGCATCGCGGTCTTTCACTGGTGGCGCGAGAACGGCATGCGCCTCCACTCGACGACGGGCCGCACCGACCCGAAGCACTGCCGAATCGACGGAACCGAGATCATCCGCGCCGTTCCCTAGACGGACCTCACATCGCGTCGAAACCGTTTGTCGAACGGCCGGGGCGGGGGCAAGCTGGTGTGGGCCCGGATCGGCACGGGCACCACCTGCCTCCGTTCGATTGGACCACCGTGACCCACTCCGCCCTGCGCGAGCCCGCCCCTTCGCGCCTCGACCCCGTGCTGGCGCGCTGGCGCAATGCCGTGCTCGTCGTGTTCGCGCTCTCCGGCTTCGTGTTCGCCAACTGGGCCGCTCGCATCCCGAACATCCGCGACCTGCTCGGGGCTTCGACCCGCGAGATGGGCGTGCTGATCGTGGGGATGTCGATCGGCGCGATCCTCGGGCTGCTGGCTTCGAGCCATGTGATCTCGCGGATCGGCGCGACGCAGGCGATCCGCTGGTTCCTCTCGGCCGCGGCGTTCGGACTGATCGCGGTGGGCGTCATCGCGGCCGTCGCGCCGCTGTACTGGCTGCTGTTCGCGGCGTTGATGGTGCTCGGCGCGGGCAACTCGGTGCTCGACGTCGCGATGAACCTTTCGGGCGCGGCGAACGAGCGGCGGATCGCGAAGACGCTGATGCCGCTGTTCCACGCCGCGTTCAGCCTCGGCACGATGCTCGGGGCCGGGACCGGCGCGTTGACCGAGAAGCTCGCCGTGCCGGTGGGGCTGCACCTCAGCGTGGTCGGCGCGGTAACGCTGGCAGGCGGGCTGTACGCGGCCCGGTTCCTTCAGCCGGCCGAGGAGCCGGTCGCGGAGGGCACCGTGGTCGCCGCGGGCTGGCGCACCCGGCTGGCGCCGTGGGCCGATCCGCGGGTGCTGCTCATCGGGCTGATCATCCTCGGCATGGCGTTCACCGAGGGCACGGCCAACGACTGGCTGGGGCTGGCGATGGTCGACGGCTACGGCCTGTCGAACCCGGGCGGCGCGGCGGTGTTCGCGGTGTTCGTGACCGCGATGACGGCCGGGCGCCTGTGCGGCGGGTTCCTGCTCGACCGGTTCGGTCGGGTCCCGGTGCTGGCCGGTTCGGCGGTGCTCGCGTTCGCGGGCCTGCTGATGGTGATCCTCGGCCCGACCGCTCCGGTCGCGATCACGGGGACGGTCCTGTGGGGTGTGGGCGCATCGCTCGGCTTCCCGGTCGGCATGTCGGCCGCGGCGGACGACCCGGCGAAGGCGACGGCGAACGTCGCGGCCGTGGCCACGATCGGCTACATGGCCTTCCTGGTCGGCCCGCCCCTGATCGGCGTCCTGGGCGAGGAAGTCGGATTGCGCAACGCCTTCTACGTGGTGCTCGCCCTGGTGGCGATCGCGCTCCTGTGCTCCCCCGCGGCGAAGAAGCCGAAGCACATCGAGACTCCAGCCGAGTAACGAGCCGAGCTCGGCTCGGCTCGGCTCGGCTCGGCTCGGCTCGGCTCGGCTCGGCTCGGCTCGGCTCGGCTCGGCTCGGCTCGGCTCGGCTCGGCTCGGCTCGGCTCGGC
>NZ_JBEYYO010000025.1:45851-59571 GCF_040645615.1 Glycomyces sp. NPDC046736
GGCGATTGTACGCCTGGCGGCTTCGGGGTCGTGGGGCCTTCGCGGCCTCCGACTGGTGGTTCGCCAGCGGGCGCTCCGGGGGTCCCTCCCCCCCCCCGCCCCCACCCCACCCCACCCCTCCCTCGTTGATTGGTTGTCTGGTCCGTTCGCGTCCGGTGCGCTCGGCTTGGTTGCCAGGCGGCGGCGCACTTCGTTGTGTGCCGTGGACGGGTCGGGTGGCCCTGGTCCGGTCCCGGATTCTGCTCTCGGCAGATGGATTCTGCCGTGGGCGTAATGGGTGGAGTTCGGGCATTGGGGCGGCTTACCGTGAGGCATGGACGAGACCTTTTCGACCTCGAATCCCGCATCCGGTGGCGACGTTCCAGGCGAGCCGCTGTGGCGCGACGCGCTTGGGGAGCGGCTTCGGGAGTCCCGCCAGGAGCGCGGGGAGACCTTGAGCGAAACCGCCGAACGGGCCGGGATTTCGCCGCAGTACCTCTCCGAGATCGAGCGGGGGCTCAAGGAGCCGTCGAGCGAGATGATCGCCGCCGTCGCCGGGGCCCTCGACACGACCCTCGGCGAGCTGACGCTCGCCGTGGCCGAGCGGTTGCTGGTCCACCGGATCGTCAGCAACGCCGTGGTCATCGAAAGCGCGACGTCGCTGCGACCTGGAGGGCCCGTCTGCGTGGCCACCTACACGTTGGCCGCCTAAGCATCTGGTCATCGCGCCTCCAATACGTGGTCGAGGAGGCCGTACTCGCGCGCGGCTTCGGCGGTGAAGACGCGGTCGCGGTCGGTGTCGGCTCGCAAGGTCTCTGGAGTCTGGCCGGTGTGCTTGGCGAGGATCTGTTCGATGCCGTCGCGCACCCGGACCACTTCGTCGGCTTGGATGATGAGGTCGGGGATCGAGCCGCGGCCTTGGGCCGCGGGCTGGTCGAGGACGATTCTGGCGTGGGGCAGGGCCGCGCGTTTGCCTTCGGCTCCGGCCGCGAGGAGGACCGCGCCGACCGCCACGGCCTGACCGACGCAGGTGGTGGCGACCTTCGGGCGGATGTAGCGCAAGGTGTCGTAGATGCCGAGCATCGCGCTCGGGTCGCCGCCCTCGCAGTTGATGTAGAGCTGGATGTCCTTGTCGGGGTTGACCGCTTCGAGGTGGAGCAGCTGCGCCACGAGCGCGTTCGCCACTCCTGCGTCGATGCCGGTGCCCAGGTAGATGATGCGTTCGCTGAGCAGATGCGAGTAGACGTCCATGACGCGCTCGCCGCGCGCGTGGTCGACGATGACGTTGGGGATCATGTAGCTGCTCATCGGGCCGCCTCCTCGACGATGCGCAGGCCGACGGCGCGCCGGGCCTGCGGGGTGATCTGGTCGAACGTGCTCACGATCGCGTCGGTGAACCCGTATTCGCAGGCTTCCTCCGCGGTGTACCAGCGGTCGCGCAGCGAGTCCTCGAAGATTCGCTCGACCGGCTGCCCGGTGTCCTCGGCGATGAGCCGCAGCACCGTGTCTCGGGTGTGTCTCAGGTCGGCGGCCTGGAGTTCGATGTCGACCGCGCCGCCGCCGATGCCGGCCGAGCCCTGGTGCATGAGGACCCGCGCGTGCGGCATGACGCGGCGCTTGCCCTTCGTTCCGGCCGAGAGCAGGAACTGCCCAGCGCTGCACGCGATGCCGAGCGCGAGCGTGGACACGTCGCACGGCACGAGCCGCATCGTGTCGCGGATCGCGAGCATCGAAGGGACCGAACCGCCCGGGGAATGGATCCACAAGGCGATGTCGGCCGACGGGTCCTCCATGGCCAGCGCGAGCATCTGGGTCGCCAGGAGGGTGCCGTTGTCGTCGTCGAGGGGACCGTCGAGGACGAGCACTCGCTGCTGGTAGAGCTCGCGCCTCGCCCGGTCGTTGAACTGCTGTGGTCGGTTGTCTTCGCTCATGCGTCCACACTGCTCCCACCGCGGGCATGGGTGCCAGCGGATCTGCCGTGGGCGGATCTGCTCTGAGCAGCGGCGAGGTGTCAGCGCTGGTCGATGCGGATCAGGTTTCCCGCGGGGTCGCGGAAGGCGCAGCAGCGTGGGCCGTGCGGCGGGTCGAGTGGGGCGTGGACGAGTTCGGCGCCGCCGGCGAGGAGTCTGGCGTGGACGGTGTCGAGGTCGTCGGCGGTGAGGACCAGGGCGGCGTAGGTGCCTTTGGCCATCATCTCGGCGATCATGTCGCGTTCTGCGGTGGTGACGCCGATCTGGGCGGCGGGTGGTTCGAGGACGATGGTGACGGTCGAGTCGGGTGGTGCGACGGTGAGCCAGCGCTGTCCGTCGTAGGCGAGGTCGTCGCGGATCTCGAAGCCGAGGAGGTCGCGGTAGAAGGCGAGGGAGGCGTCGGGGTCGTTGTGGGGCAGGAAGGCCGAGCGGATCGTGACGGCGGTCCGCTCGGCGTGGCCTGTGTTGTCGGGGTGCATCAGGCTTCGGGGGTGTCCCAGGTGAAGCCGTCGGGGTCGGTGGCCGGTCCTGCGGCGCCGGTGATGGTGATGCGGTGGGAGCCGGTGCCCTCGGTGGACATGCCGATGTCCTTGGAGAAGGCTTTGCGGGGGTAGAGGGCCAGTTCGATGGGGCTGCCGTCGGCGGCGAACTCGGTGTATTTGCGGCCGTAGCTCTTGGAGACGGTGAGGCCGTGTTCGGTGTAGAACTTCTTGGTGGCGTTCATGTCGGTGGTGCCGATGAGGAGGGTGACGGATTCGTGTCGCTTCTCGGCGGGGGCGCTGTCCTTCTTGGGGGTGCAGGCGAGTTTCCAGATCGAGCCGTCGGGGGCTTGGAGGACGGCGCCGTAGCCCCAGAAGGATTTGGCGGGGGCTTTGAGGACGGTGGCGCCGTGTTCGACGGCGGCTTCGACGAGTTTGTCCACGTTGCCGGGTTGGGCGGCGATGAGGGAGAGGGCGTAGCCGCGGAAGCCGGTGGAGGGTGTTTCGGTGGGTTTGAGGCGGATGAGTGAGGCGAGGTCCCAGGCTTCGGTGTAGAAGGTTTCGGCGGTGGTGAGGTCGTCGGTTTCGAGTGTGATCATTTCGATTGAGGTCATGTGGTCAACGGTAGGTGCGCAGGTGGGGGCTGTGCTTCTCGAATCGTGATCGTCTGGTGGATCGGGCGCGGGTGGGGGTGGGCGGGGCGTGTCTCCTGGGCTCGAATGCGGGAGAATGAAGCTCGCATTGGAGGCCGTGGACGGGAGGCGAGGGCATGGACCTGTCGTCGTTCGCGAGTGCGGATCTGTACCGCCGCAATGCGTTTCGTGCGGGTGGTGTGGCGGTGGGCGCCGCGGAACCTTGGGTCGATGCGTGGGTGTTGCGCGATCCGGTGCGGCGGTTGGTGGACGGTTGGTTTCATCGCTGGCCCGAGGGGGTCTCGCGGGTCCATGATGTGGCGGTGGATCGTCATCTGGCGGCGTTGGAGGGCGCGTACGGCGATGACCGGATCGAGGCGGTGTGGGGTGAGGTCTACGCGGCTTGGGATGCGGTGTTCGCCGATGAGGCGTGTTGGGTTTGGGCTGCGGAGCGGCTCGGGGACGACGAGTCGGTTACGGCGTTTCGGGAGGCGTTGCCGGGGTTGCTGGCGCAGGTGCATGCGGATCTGGTATTCGCGTGGTTCCGTGAGGATCAGCCGCGGGCGTTGCTTCAGTACGACGCGTTGCGTCGGCGTGGCTCGGAGGTGGCGGAGCGGGCTCTGTTGGCGGCTGCGGGGCGGCGGCTTGACGTCGATGGGGACGCGGGGGATCTGGCGCGGGCGGTGCATTGGCTGGATCGGGCGGAGGATCTGCCGTTGTCGGCGGGCGCGTTGGGGGCAGTGGAGTCGGATGCGCGGCGGTTGATGGCGGTGCTGGTGGTGCGGGCGTGTGCGGATGCGGAGCGGCGGGCGGCGCGGGATCCGCAGGCGGGGTTGGGGGTGTATCGGGAGTTGGCCGAGGCGGTGTTCGATCCGATGCGGCGGATCGAGCGGTTCTGTCCTGAGCAGGGGCGGGTGGTGGCGACGGCGTTCGGGCGGGCGGCGATCGCGATGCTGACCGGGCATGGGTACGCGGTGGGTGATGCGGCTGCGGCGCGGCGGGAGTTGGAGGCGTTGCGGTTCGAGGACGAGGGGCTTCGGGGTGAGGTCCGGGAGGTGGTGGAGTCGTTGGGGGCGGCTGCGGTGGCGTCTCGGCCTCCTGAGCTGGTCGGGGACGTGCCGGGGGTCGATCGGGGGTGCGCGGGGTGTGCTCGGGTGGCGTCGGGGCGCAGGCGGGTGCCGATCGTGCGGGACAGGGGGCGTGCTCGGTTGGAGGAGGACGAGGTGGAGGTGCCGGTGTGTGCGCGGTGTGCGGTGGGGCCGTTGCATGCGCGGCGGTTGGATGTGGCGGTGGTCGTGGTGGGTGGCTTGATCGTGTCGCTTGGGGCGTATGCGTCGGTGTCGTCGGCGTTCGCGCAGGTGTGGGGTGGGTTCGCGGGGCTTGGGGTGTTGTTCGCTTTGGCGGTGGCGGGGCGTGTGGTGCGGGTGAGGCGGTTGGCGAGGTTGGCGCGGTCGCCTTATCTGGCGGGGCCGTCGGCGCAGGGGTGGCGGGTCGCTCCCTGAGGGTTCGGGTTGACAGGGGGCCCGCCAGGCCGTAATGTACAACCAAATGGTTGTACATAATGAGCGCGCCGACCGGGTATTCCAGGCGCTGGCGGACGCCACCCGCCGGGACATCCTGCGCCGTTGCGGGCAGGAGGCGGCCTCGGTGTCGCGCCTGGCCGAGGCGTATCCGATGAGCTTCGCCGCGGTTCAGAAGCACGTGGCGGTCCTCGAACGCGCCGGACTGGTGTCCAAGCGCCGCAGCGGACGCGAGCAGCTCGTGAGCGCGGTCCCGGAGGCCCTCCGCGAGGCGCGGCGGGCGCTGGACGAACTCGAACAGACCTGGCGGGGCAGGGTCGACCGGATGGCCGGTCTGCTCGCGGAACCGCCGCGCCGCACACAGGAAGGAACGGACCGATGAGCCTCACCGGCGTCGACAAGGACTTCGACAATCTGACCGTGACCATGACCGCGGACTTCGACTCCCCGGTCGAGGAGGTGTGGCGGCTGTGGGCCGACCCCCGCAAGCTCGAACGCTGGTGGGGCCCGCCGACCTACCCGGCCACGTTCGAACGCCACGAACTGCGCCCCGGCGGCGAGGTCGTCTACTTCATGACCAGCCCCGAAGGCGAGAAGTACTACGGCTGGTGGAACGTGACCGACGTGCACGAGCCGCACTCGCTGTCGTTCACCGACGGCTTCGGCGACGGGGACGGCAAGCCGAACCCGGACCTGCCCACCACCTCGGCCGCCGTGCGCCTGTCCGAACGCGACGGCGGGACCCGCATGGTCCTGGTCTCGACGTTCGCCTCGCGCGAGGCGATGCAGCAGCTCGACGAGATGGGCATGACCGAGGGCATGTCGCTCTCCATCGGCCAGATGGACGCGCTCCTCGCTGAGTGAACACAGGCCGCCGCCCCGAGCCGGGACGGCGGCCTCACTCGTCTTAGCGCCGCGGACGCTCGACGATCGCGTGCCCGTACGGGGCCAAGCGCACCGACTCGCCGCCCAAGTCCACGCTCACTTCCTCAGGGCCGCAGTTCAACACGAACACGTGGTCGGTCGTCCCGTCGCTGCGGACCTGCGCCGTGACACCCGGCGGCAGCTCGGCGTCCACGGCTCGCACCACATCGCTTTCGGCGATCACGCCCGCGTAGAACGCGTCGAGGAAGTCCCCTCCCGTGCGCGCGGCGATGAAGTAGGCCCGGCCCTCGCCGTGGCGGTTGACCGTCAGCGCCGGGCGGCCCGCGTAGAAGTCGGAACCGTACGTGCCCAGGACCTCCGCGCCCTCTGCGTGGATCAGCTCGCACAGGTCGAACGCCTCGAAGGAGCGCCCGTCCCACTCGATCGCGTTCCGGTCCCCCTCGTACAGGCCGTCGATCTCCTCGGCCCACACCCCGAGCGTCGCGCGCAGCGGACCGGGGAACCCGCCCAGGAACGTCAGGTCGTTCTCGTCGACATACCCGGTCGCGTACGAGGCCACGAACGTGCCCCCGCCGCGCACGAACGCGTCCACCGCCTCGGCCACCCCCGGCCGCAGCATGTACAGCATCGGCGCCACCACGACCTGGTACCGGCCCAGGCGCCCCGGCTCGGCGATCAGCGAAGCGTCGATCACGTCCGCGGGAACCCCCTGCCGCCAGAACGCTCCATAGTGGTCGACCACGGTCCGGTGGTAGGCGTTGCGATCCTGGATCAGCCCCTTCGCCTCGTCCAGCGCCCACCGGTTGTGCCAGTCGAAGACCACCGCGACCTGGGCGGGCGTCGACGTGCCCACGACGCCGTCGAGGCCCTTGAGACGCTCGCCAACCTCGACCACGTCCCTGAAGACCCGCGTGTGCTCACTGCCCTCGTGGTCGACGATCGCGCCGTGGAACTTCTCCGAACCGCCGCGGCCCTTGCGGAACTGGAAGTACTGCACCGTGTCCGCGCCGTGCGCCACCGCCTGCATCGACTGGAGCGCATGGACGTTGGGCCGGTGCAGCTTCGCCACCGGCCGCCAGTTCGTGGCCGAGGGCGAGGACTCCATGAGCATGAACGGGCGGTCCTTCAGACTCCGCGTCAGATCATGATGGAACGCCGTCTCCGTGGCCACCCGCTCGTCCCCCGCCGTGCCCGTCCACTCAGGATACGAATCCCACGAGACCACGTCGAGCACCTGCGCGAGCCGGAAATAGTCGATCCCCGGATACGAACCCATCAGGTTCGTCGTGCACGGCACCTCAGGGCTCGCGGCCTTCAACGGCACCGTCTCGTGCAGATAGAAGTCCACGAACTGCTCCGTGGTGAACCGCATCCAGTCCAAGTGCAGACCGTGGATGTTCTGCTCCCCCAACGGACTCGGACTCTCCACTTCGGACCAATCACTGTGGGTCTTGGCCCAGAACGCCGTCCACCACGCCTCGTTCAACGCCTCCAGCGAACCGTACTTGCCTCGCAGGAACTCCCGGAACCGCTCCTGGCACAACTCGCAGTGACACTCCCCCGAATACTCGTTCGAGACGTGCCACACCCCCAGCGCCGGATGGCTCCCGTACCGCTCGGCCAGCGCCGTGTTGATCGCGAGGGTCTTCTCCCGGTAGACCGGTGAGGTCAGGCAATGGTTGTGCCTGCCGCCGTGGAGGTTGCGGGTGCGGTCGGCACCTACGCGCAGGACCTCGGGGTAGGCCTTGCTCATCCAGGCCGGGCGGGCCCCGGAGGGGGTGGCCAGGACTGCGGTGATGCCGTGTTCGGCGAAGGCGTCCATGATCTCGTCGAGCCAGCCGAACTCGTAGCGGCCTTCCTCGGGTTCGAGTGCGGCCCAGGAGAAGATGCCGACCGAGAGGCTGTTGACGCCGGCGAGCGCGGCGAGTCTCAGGTCCTCCTTCCAGACGGTGTCCTTCCACTTCGTCCACTGGTCGGGGTTGTAGTCGGCGCCGTGGAGGAGGTGGGGGACGCGTTCGACGATGGGCTTGTGGCGCATGGGTTCGCGGCTCACTGGTGCTCCTTGCGGTGTCTCGGGTGTCAATGTACGGCGGTCTGGGTGAGGTGCATGCCGGCGTAGCGGCCGCCGGCTTCGAGGAGTTCGGCGTGGGTGCCCTGTTCGGCGATGCGGCCGCGGTCGAGGACCACGATGCGGTCGGCGCTGCGGATGGTGGAGAGGCGGTGGGCCACCACGAGGGTGGTGCGGCCGTGCATGAGGCGGCCGAGGGCTTCCTTGACGAGCGCTTCGGCTTCGGGGTCGAGGGCGGAGGTGGCCTCGTCGAGGAGCAGGATGCGGGGGTCGCGGACGAGGGCGCGGGCGATGGCCAGGCGTTGGCGCTGGCCGCCGGAGAGGCGGGCGCCCCTTTCGCCGACGACGGTGTCGAGGCCTTCGGGGAGGTCGGTGATGAACTCCCAGGCGTTGGCGTCGCGCAGGGCGGTGATGATGCGGTCTTCGGAGGCGCCCTCCAGGCCGTAGGCGATGTTCTCGCGGATGGTGCCTTCGAAGAGGACCGATTCCTGGGGTACGACGGAGGTGCGGCGGCGGGCGGTGCGCAGGTCGAGTTCCTGCATGTCGACGCCGTCGAGGAGGATGCGCCCGGAGGTGGGGCGCGCGAACCCGAGGACGAGGTTGAGGAGGGTCGACTTGCCCGAGCCGGAGGAGCCGACGAACGCGACGGTGGTGCCCGGTTCGATGTCGAGCGTGATGCCTTGCACGGCTTCGTCGTCGGAGCCTGGGTAGCGGTGGGCGACGCGGTCGAGGGTGAGGCGGCCGGTGACGGTCTCGACGGCCCTTTTGCCCTCGTTCTGCTCGACGTCGGGCTCTTGCAGGACTTCGGCGATGGAGCGGACCGATTCCATGCCGCGGGCGCCGACGGGGATGAGCATGAGCAGTTGGGTCAGGCCGGAGGTGAGCAGCGCGAAGTAGGTGGACAGGAGTACGACCTGGCCCGGGGAGATCGGCAGGAACGCGGTGATGGCGAAGACGGCGGCCAGGCCGAGGCAGCCGACGCCCAAGAGCTGCATGGTGACCCAGGAGATGGAGGAGACGTGGCCGTTGAGCATGTCGAGGTGGAGGCCGGCGCGGCGGACGCCGTCGGCGCCGGTCGCGACGCGTGAGACCGCGGTCTGTTCGAGGCCGTGGGCGCGGGTGACGGGAATGAGGGAGGCCATTTCGCCGACGCGGGCGGCGAAGCCCTCCATCTCGCGGCGGAAGACCTCGTTGCGGGCGCGGGAGCGGCGGCGCAGCGCCGCGCGCAGGCCGATCGCGATCGGGACGGTGAGCGCGTAGACCGGCAGGAACTGGGGGACGGCGATCGCGGTCATCGAGACCGCTCCGGCCAGGACCATGATCGAGGACAGCAGCGGGTGGGTCATCTGCTGGAGCATGAGCTCGACGTTCTCGACGTCGCGCACGACCTTGGTCTGCACGATCGAGGAGCTGACTCTCGTGTAGTAGCCGATCGAGAGGCTCTGGAGGCGCGCGGCGAGGGCGTTGCGCAGGTCGGCGCCGGTGTCGCGCACGACGGTCATGAAGTTGCGGGTGTAGACGATGTGGTTGGGGTAGTTCTGGACCAGCAGGGCCACGGCGATCGCGAGCCAGCCCAGGACCGAGGCGACCGAGCCTCCGGTGGAGACGAGGTCGATGATCGCGGCGGTGACCACGGGCAGGAACCAGAGCGGGACCTCCTTGACCGCGAACGCGCAGAACGCGAGCAGCATGCGCCAGGGGCGGCGGGCCAGGAGGCGGAGCACGGAGCGGACGGGACGGGCGCCGTCGATCAACGCCGAACGGTCAGCAAGCGCTTGCTGTGACATGGGTGCGATCGTACCGACCCGCCCGGGCCGTCCACCACCGCGATTCCGGATCGTGGCGGACCGGCCCCGGATGCGCTGGCGCCGTTCGGGACCGGGATTCCCCTGCACCGCCGCCGCGGGTGATCACTACTATTGCCTTCAACCGGACGCCGACCCGAGAGGAGGGCGCATGGGCCGCTCCTCGTCGCGGGACCCGGGGAAGGTGACGATCACCGAGGTCGCCAAGCACGCGGGCGTGTCGCTCGCGACCGTCTCGCGAGCGCTCAACGGCGTGCGCACCGTCGACCCCGCCCTGGTCGAACGCGTCCGCGCCTCGGCCGACGCCCTGGGCTACCAGGCCAACCCGCTCGCCCGCAGCCTCGTCTCCGGCCGCACCCAGACCATCGCCGTGGTCGTCCCCGACCTCGGCAACCCCACCTTCCAGGCGGTCCTGCGCGGCCTCAGCCGCGCCGCGGCCGCCGAGTCCTACCACGTGCTCATCGCCGACTCGGCCGAACAGGTCGCCGCCGAACGCGAACTCGCCGGCGCCACCCGGCGGCGCACCGACGGACTGATCCTGTGCGCCCCGCGCATGCCCGAGGACGAACTGCTCGCACTCCTGCCACAAGTCGCCCCGGCCGTGCTCGTCAACCGCGCCGCCGCCACAGCGGCCCCCGCCGTCGCCGCCGACTACGGGACCGCACTCGGCGCCCTCCTCGACCACCTCCACGGCCTCGGGCACCGCCGCTTCGCCTACATCTCCGGCCTCGCCCGCAGCGCCTCCAACGCCGCCCGCCTCGACGCGATCGCCGCGTTCCGCAGGGCGCACCCCGACACCGCCGTCGCAGAACTCCCCTCCGGCGTCGACTTCGACTCCGGCGCCGCCGCGGCCGACGCGGTCCTGGCCACCGACGCCACCGCCGTCCTCGCCTTCAACGACCTCGTCGCGATGGGCCTGCTCTCGGCCCTCACCGAACGCGGCGTCCGCGTCCCGGAAGACCTCTCCATCACCGGCTTCGACGACATCCCCTTCGCCCCCTACACCCACCCGCCCCTGACCACCGCCGCCGTGCCCTCGGTCGAACTGGGCGAACGGGCCTGGGCGGCCATGAGCGGCCTCCTCGCGGGCGGACCCGTACCCGAATCGGTGCTGCTCACACCCCAGATCACCGTGCGCGGCAGCACCGGACCCGTCCGGCCCGAAACCTTGAACCAAGGCGCTCGGCAGGGCCCGTGATAGCCTGAGAAAACGCTTCCCAAGCGTGTTCTCTAACCCTGAGGAGCCCCATGACCCGGTACGCGATCGTCGGCGCGGGACACCGCGCCCAGATGTACGTCGACGCCGTCCTCACCACCTTCAAAGGCCGCGCGAAGCTGGTCGCGATCTGCGAACCCAACCCCGTGCGCGCCGCGTACTACGTCGATCGCGTCACCGCTGCGGGCAGTGCCGCGCCCAGCGTGTGGCACCCCGACCGGTACGAGGAGATGATCAAGGCCGAGAACGTCGACCGCGTCATCGTCTGCGCCCGCGACGACCTCCACGCCGACCTCATCGTCCGCGCCCTCGACGCCGGAGCCGACGCCGTGGTCGAGAAGCCCCTGACCATCGACGCCCCCAGCGCCGCCGCAATCGAAGCGGCCGTCGCCCGCACCGGACGCGACGTGGTGCTCACCTTCAACTACCGCTACTCCCCCCGCAACAGCGCCCTGCGACAAGTCATCCAGGACGGCCGCATCGGCCGCGTCACCTCGGTGGACTTCTCCTGGATGCTCGATACCAAGCACGGCGCCGACTACTTCCGGCGCTGGCACCGCGAGAAGGAGCACTCCGGCGGGCTCCTGGTCCACAAGGCCAGCCACCACTTCGACCTCGTCAACTGGTGGATCCGCTCCACCCCTGAGCGCGTGTTCGCCTCCGGGGGGCTGCGCTTCTACGGCGCGGCCAACGCCGCTGAGCGCGGACTCGGCCCGAGGCCGGCCCGCGGCACCCACGAAGGCGACCGGGACCCCTTCGAACTCGACCTGCGCGACGACCCGCGCCTCAAAGCGCTCTACCTCGACGCCGAAGGCCACGACGGGTACGTGAGGGACCGCGACGTGTTCGGCGAGGGCATCACCGTCGAGGACAACCTCGCGCTCGTCGTCGACTACGCCTCCGGCGCGACCCTCTCCTACTCTCTCAACGCCCACGCGCCCTGGGAGGGCTACCGGGTCGCCGTCAACGGCACCGAAGGCCGCGCCGAACTCGACGTGGTCGAACGCGGCGACGTCGCCGCCGACGGCCCCCTCCACGCCGTGCTCGACCCCAGCGCCGTCGCCTCCGGCGAAGGCGGCGCCCTGCGCCCCAAAGGCGAGCGGCTCATCGTGCAGCGCCACTGGGGCACCCCCGTCGAGATCCCCATCCACGCAGGCGAAGGCGGCCACGGCGGCGGCGACGACCTGCTCCTCGCCGACGTGTTCGAAGGCCCCGGCGACGACCCGCTCGCCCGGCCCGCCGACTGGACCGACGGCGTCCGCTCCATCGCCGTCGGCATCGCCGGCAACCGGTCCCTGGAGACCGGCCAGGCCGTGAACATCGCCGACCTCGGCGTCGAACTGCTCGCCTGAACCCGGCTGAGGCGACCGGTCGGGCCGGTCGCCTCAGCCCGCCTCCCCGTCCCCGATTCCGCCGAATCGGGCGCGTTCGGCTGCCGCGGCGAGGATGATGCAGGTCAGTCCGATCCCCCGGTTCCCGCGGCGTGTCCGCGGCGATCGGCCATGACCGGGGAGGGACGTTGGAACGGCTGCCGAGAGCACTGGCACTGCGCAGCAGCAGAGGGTTCACCCTGCTACGGGCCGCACCCGTGCTGCTCGTGGCCGTGGTCCTCCCGCTCGACCTGCTCACCCCCGTCGAAGTTCCCCTGTGGGTGCTCCTCGCCTCGCTCCCGCCGATGGCCGCGCTCGTCAACGGCCCCCGGACCACCATCCTCGTCGCGGTCGCCGCACTCATCGGGTGCGCGATCCTCCTGGCCTACCGCGGCGGCGAAGTCGTCACCGCCGACCCGTACTCGGCGATCATGACCACCGGACTGATCGGCGTCATCGGCGTGGCCATGGCGATCCTGCGCGACCAGATGCTCGCGCGCCTCCTCAGCGTCGTCTCCGTCGCCGAGACCGCCCAGCGGGCGCTCCTGCCCGAGCTGCCCTCGCGCATCGGGCGGCTCGAATGCGCCGCGGTCTACCGGGCCGCCGCGGCCGACAGCCGCCTCGGCGGCGACTTCTTCGACCTGGTCGACACCCCTTGGGGCGTGCGGGCGGTGATCGGCGACGTGTCCGGGCACGGCCTCGACGCGGTCGCGACCATGAGCGCCCTGCTCGGCTCGTTCCGCGAAGGAGCCATCGACGACGTCGACCTCACCGCGCTCGGCATCCGGCTGGAGCGGCGCCTCGCGATGCGCAACGGCGGCCGCACCGGGTGGGACTCGGAGTTCGCCACCGCACTGCTCATGACGTTCGACCCCAGCGGAGAGTCGGTCGAGTTCCGCAGCTTCGGGCACCACTCGCCGCTGCTGCTGCGCAGCGGCCAGGTCCGACCGGTCGTGCTCGACCCCGCGCCGCCGCTCGGCCTCGCCGGGGAGGTCGGGGTCTACTCGACCTCGGTGGGGCGCACGATGCGGCCCGGCGACATGGTCCTGACGTTCACCGACGGGCTCGTAGAGGCCCGCGACCACCGCGCCGACCAGTACCCGCTCACCGAGCGGCTCCGCGAGCACCTCGACGGAGGCGGGTCGTTCGCCGACGCGAGGGCCCTGGCCACGTTCGTGACCGAGGACGTGGTCAAACGCGGCTACCGCTACACCGACGACCTCGCGGTGTTCGTGATCGGAGTCAGCTCCGAGGGGCGTACATGATGACCGCGACGCCGACCAGGCAGACCGCCGCGCCGATCACGTCCCAGCGGTCCGGGCGGAACCCGTCCACGACCATCCCCCAAGCCAGCGACCCGGCCACGAAGATCCCGCCGTACGCGGCCAGGACTCGACCGAAGTTCGCGTCCGGCTGGAAGGTCGCCACGAACCCGTAGGCCCCCAGCGCCATGATCCCCGCGGCGATCCACAGGACGCCGCGATGCTCGCGAACCCCCTGCCACACGAGCCAGGCCCCGCCGATCTCGGCGAGCGCGGCGAGCAGGAACAGCGGTATCGAACGGGCAATGTCCACGGCGGAACGATATCGGCCCGCGCCCAGAAGGCGCGGGCCGGGAGGCCGCCGGGGCGGGAAGCGCCGGGACCAGGAAAGTCGCTGAGCCGCGCCGAAATCTCGCCTCCCACGGGCCTTCAGTACGCGTTCGAGGTGGCCGACGCGCGGCGTTGCCGCGCGTCGTGTCGCTGATGACGAGGTCGCCCACCGGCAGCAGGTCGTCGGCGGGACGCGTCCCGGTC
>NZ_JBEYYO010000026.1:0-54390 GCF_040645615.1 Glycomyces sp. NPDC046736
GCGGCGGGCGGCGGGCGGCGGGCGGCGGGCGGCGGGCGGCGGGCGGCGGGCGGCGGGCGGCGGGCGGCGGGCGGCGGGCGGCGGGCGGCGGGCGGCGACGAGTGTCGGTCCCTCGCGCGATCATTTGAACCGGGGGCGATTGCGAACCCGACTTGGCCTCGCATATCGGCCCCGCCGCAGAACACGGCCGTCCCAGCACCCTTTCGCCCGGACACGGGTGTGCCGGGGAGCCGCGGCTCCCCGGCACACCCGTCGCGTCGCCTCAGCGGTGGGTGAGGCGGCGGAGCCTCTTGGTCAGGCCTTTCGTATTCCGCTTGCGGCGCATACGGTTCGCGGCCGAGTTGAAGGCCGTGTTCATGCGGCGGCGGGCGGCCTTGCCGCTTTGGCTCGCCGCCATGAGCGCGTCATTGGTCGCGTGCCGGGCCGATTCGCGCGCGGAGCGCTTGGCCTCCTTGCGGTGGCCGTGCGAGATCGCCACGCCCACCACCGCGGCCGTCGCGGCCCCCGCCGCGGCCACCGCGACCGTGAACGGGTGGCGGCGCACCGGCGCGAACAGGCCGTGCGCGTGCTCGGCGTCGGGGTCCATGCCGAGCCGCTCGCGCAGCTCCAGGACCGTGCTGTTGAGGCGCTCGCGGGTGTGCTCGGCCTCGTCTTGGAGCTCGGCCGTGCTCTGGTGCCGGTCGGCGTCCTCGGTGTGGCGATCCGCCTCGGCGTCGCCCTTCGCCCAAGTCCGCTGGTCCATGAGCTGCCCTTCCTCTTCGGAGGCCGGAGGCCGCGCGTCCTCGGGCCGGTAGCCCATGCCGACCCCCGGCGGCGGCACGAGTTCGGTGCCGGGCGGGATCGACGTGCTGTGCGGCACGGGGAAAGCCGTCATCGGTGCATCCTTCCGCGCAGGGCCCGGGCGTCCTCCCGGGCGTGTTCCATCGTCTCGTCGGGGAGCGGCGGCATGGCCTTGCGCAGCATGCCACGTCCGATCAGCGCCGCGATCCCGGCGACCGCGAACAGCGCCGCGCCCATCACCAGGGCCGCCAGCCACGCGGGCCACACCAGCGCGAGCGCGATCCCTCCGGCCAGCGCGAACGCGGCTCCGCCGTAGAGCGCGAGCGTCCCGGCCGCGGCGAACATGCCGCCGCCCGCCGCGCCGCGCTTGGCCTTGTCGGCGATCTCGCGCGCGGCCAGTTGCGCTTCGACGCGGGCCAGGTGCGCGACCTGCGAGGTCAGGTCGCCCACGAGCTGACCCACGGAGTGGTCCTGCTCGTCCCAGTCGCTGCGGCGGGCGCGGCGGCCCGCGCCGCTCCATTCGCCTCGCTGCTCGCGTTCGGCCTCGCGCATGGCGCGGGCCTCGGGGTCGTGTCGGACCTCCATGTCCTCACCTCTCTCCGCCGGGCTCAGCGCTTGAGCGCGCGTTCGAGCTCGGCTTTGGTCATCTTGGATCGGCCTTCGATGTTCTTGCGGCGCGCGTCCTGGTACAGCTGCTCCTTGGTGCGGCCCTTGGGGCCCGAATGCGAGCGCTGCCCGCCGCGCTTGGCAGAGGACATGTCCTCGGTGGAGGTGCGGCTCGCGGTCTTGGTCTTCCCTTCGCGAGCGCGCTGCTTGTTGACGGTGCGCGCGGCGATCTCCTTGGCCGTCTTCGGCTTGGTGCCGCGCTCCTCCGCCTCCTCCCGGATGTGGTCGTACTGCCGCTCTTCCTTCTTCGTCCATTGCCGCTGTGGCATGGCCGTTCACCTCCACGGTTCTGTGCGTGGGATTCCCCGCTCGGCGGCGGGGAAACCCGCGGTTCACCTGGCCGCGCCGCGGTTGGTCTCGCCGAAGGCGCCCTCACCTCGGGCTTCGCTCTCCTTGGGGAGCTTGCGGTGCAGCACGAACGCGAACGCGATCATGACCAGTCCGAGGCCGACGTGGAGCCAGCCGGCGGCAGCGTTGGCGGGCATGAAGTCCGCGCCGCCGGTCGCAATGAGCCCGTAGAGGCCCAAGAGCGCCAGGAGTGCCCCGACGACGATCAGGTAGCGGCGTGAGACGACCGCGCCCCAGCCCATGAACAGGCCGAGTACACCGAAGGCGAGGAACACGAGGTTCGACAGCACCGAAACCGAGAAGACCCCGAACAGTTCGGCGGTCGAGTCGGGCCCGGCGAACGCCATGCCGGAGAAGTTGCTGGTGAACAGGGGCAGGAACCCGGCCACGCCGAGGAGCAGGAGCACCCACCCCATCGCGGTCGCGCCCTGCTGGACGGCGGTGGTGCGTCGCCTGGCGGCCTGCCACCAGTGGTGGCCGGTGCTGGACATCGGTTGCGAGCTCATGGCGTGCGACTCCCCTCCGGCGGCGGTCGCCGCCTCGTGGCCGGAGTACCCCCGCGGGCGGCGCTGACACCTGTTTCGGGGCTTTCGGGCGCGGGTAGCCAATGCGTCTACCTGGAACGGAGGCTCGTATGAGCGACATCGAGGAGCGGAACGCGGCGATCGCCGAGTTGGGGCAGCAGTTGCGGGTGGACGCGGTGCGGGCCACGGCGCAGGCCGGTTCGGGGCACCCGACCTCGTCGATGTCGGCGGCCGACCTGATGGCGGGCCTGCTGTCGGGGCACCTGCGCTACGACTTCGCGAACCCGGATCTGCCGGGGAACGACCGGCTGGTGTTGGCCAAGGGGCATGCCTCGCCGCTGCTGTACGCGATGTACCGCGCGGCGGGCGCCATCGACGACGAGCACCTGCTCACCTACCGCAGGCTGGGCTCCGACCTCGAAGGGCACCCGACGCCGCGGCTGCCGTGGGTGGACGCGGCGACCGGTTCGCTCGGGCAGGGCCTGCCGATCGGGGTGGGCATGGCGCTGGGCGCGCGCCTGGCGGGCTCGGCGGCGCGGGTGTGGGTGCTGTGCGGGGACGGCGAGGTCGCCGAGGGCTCGATGTGGGAGGCGTTCGCGTCCGCGGCCGATTTCGGGGTGGGGAACCTGTGCTGCATCGTGGACGTGAACCGGCTCGGCCAGCGCGGGCCGACGCGCTACGAGTGGGACACGGCGGCGTACGCGGCGCGGATCGGCGGTTTCGGCTGGCAGACGTTGGAGATCGACGGGCACGACCCGGGCCAGATCGACCAGGCGCTCACGCAGGCCGAGGCCGAGGACTCGCGGCCGACGGCGATCCTGGCGCGCACCAGGAAGGGCCGTGGCGTGGCCGCGGTCGAGGACCGGGAGGGCGTGCACGGCAAGCCGCTGGAGGATGCCGAGGCCGCCATCGCCGAGCTAGGCGGGGACCGGAAGCTGCACGTGGAGGTGAGCGGGCCGCGGTCGGACGCGCCGCGCCAGCGCGGGGAGCGCAAGCCGCTGGAGCTGCCGTCGTTCGAGGTCGGGACGATGCGGGCCACACGCGACGGGTTCGGGAAGGCCCTGGAGGCGCTGGGGGACGCCGAACCGGACGTGGTGGTCGTCGATGCCGAGACGGCCGATTCGACGCGCACCGCCGCGTTCGCCGAGGCGTTCCCGAACCGGTTCTTCGAGTGCTACATCGCCGAGCAGCAGATGATCGCGGCCGCGGTGGGACTCGGGGCGCAGGGGTGGGTCCCGTACGCCTCGACGTTCGCGTCGTTCCTGACCCGCGCGCACGATTTCTTGCGCATGGCGGCGATCGGCGGCGCGGATCTGCGCGTGGCCGGTTCGCACGCGGGCGTCTCGATCGGCCCGGACGGGCCGAGCCAGATGGGCCTGGAGGACCTGGCGATGATGCGGTCGCTGTGGCGCAGCGTGGTGCTGTACCCGTGCGACGCGAACCAGTGCGCGCATCTGACGGCCACGATGGCCGACCTGCCGGGGATCTCGTACCTGCGGACCACGCGGGGCGAGACGCCGGTGATCTACCGGCCCGGGGAGCTGTTCCCGGTGGGCGGCAGCCGCACTCTGGTGGGTTCGCCGCACGACCGGCTCGCGATCGTGGCCGCGGGCGTGACGGTCTCCGAGGCCCTGTCGGCGGCCGAGCGGCTGGCTTCGGACGGGGTGCCGGTGCGGGTGATCGACGCGTATTCGATCAAGCCCTTGGACGGCCCGGCGGTGCGCCAGGCGGCCGCCGACACGGGCCGGGTGCTCACCGTCGAGGACCACTGGCCGGTCGGGGGCCTGGGTGACGCGGTGCTCGACGCGGTGGCCGGGCAGGTGCCGGACGTGCGGTTCGCGAAGCTCGCGGTGCGCGGGATGCCCGGGTCGGCGAGCCCGGCGGAGCAGTTGGCCTCGGCGGGGATCGACGCCGACGCGATCGTGCGGGCCGCGCAGCGATTGATGGCCTGAACCGCGATAACAGACGCCCGAAATGGGTAATCTGTTCACGTTCGAGGGGGAACACAACCTGAAGGAGATGACAGGCATGGCGACCGCTCGCGATCTCATGCACGCCGGATGCACCTGCATCCGCAGCGACGACACCGCCGCCAACGCGGCACGGCTCATGGCCGAACTCGACGTGGGAGCCCTGCCGATCTGCGGGGTCGGCGACGAGAAGCTCAAGGGCATGGTCACCGACCGCGACCTGGTGATCGCGGTGATGGCCTCCGGCGAGGACGCCGAGACCTACACGGTGGACCGGCTCCCGCAGGGGCACCTGATCCTGGCCGACGCGAACGAGGACGTCGACATCACCATCGCGAAGATGAAGGAGCACCAGGTCAACCGCCTGCCCGTCATCGACGAGGGCCGCCTGGTGGGCATCATCTCGCTCGCCGACGTCTCGCAGGGGATGCCCGAATCGGTCACGGGCTCGCTGGTCGAGTCGATCCGGTCCTGACACGGCGACGGCGCTCGCGCTTCCCTTGGGGCTCAAGGGTTCGCGCGGGCGCTGCTTCGCGTCCGGATTAGGTGCGGGCAGTGCCGGGTACGCGATGGGCACGGGGACGACCGCAATGGAGGATCGATGCAGACCGAACAGGACACCGACCTGGTCAGGGTCGTCATCGGCGACCACCGCGCCTTCGAGGCCGCCTTCACGGCCCTGGAGGCCCGCGCCGGGACCGCCGAGGATCGCAAGGACCTCGTCGACCACCTCATCGCAGAGCTGGTGCGCCACAACGTGGCCGAGGAGCAGTTCATGTACCCGGCCGCGAGATCGCATGTGCCCGATGGGGACGCGATGGCAGACCGGGCGATAGCCGCGCACACCGAGACCGAAGCGCTCATGAAGGAACTCGAAGGCATGGGCCCGGACGACGCGCGGTTCGAAGGGCTCGTGGACCGGCTCGTGGAGGCAATCCGGCTGCACCTGGACGAGCAGGAAGCGCACCTGCTACCGCTCTTGAGCGTCTCCTGCGACGAGGAGGAGCTTCAGGACCTGGGCTTCAAAGTGCTGGCCGCCAAGGAGTTCGCCCCGACCCGGCCGCACCCGCACGCCCCGCACCGGCCCCCGGCCAACCTCGTGATCGGCCCCGGCGTGGGCTACATCGACAAGATCCGCGACGCCCTCGCCGACCGCGACGTCTAAGACCGCATAGGATATATCCTATAGGATCTGACGAGGTGCGGGCACGGCGTCGGGGCCGCCTCGCGGCGACCCCGACTTCCCGCATCCCCTTAGTGAGTGGCCTTCTCCATGCCGTCGCGCAGGTCGTCGAGCGTGCGGCTGAGGAGCCGCGAGACGTGCATCTGCGAGATCCCCACCTCCTCGGCGATCTGCGTCTGGGTCATGTCGCCGTAGTAGCGCAGCGCCAGGATCTTCCGTTCGCGCTGCGGCAGTTCCTGAATGAGCGGCACCAGCGACTCGTGGTTCTCCACCAGCTCGAGCGCCGCGTCCTCCTCGCCCACCGAGTCGGCCAGCGCGGGCCGGTCGCCGTCGGCGCCCGGCGGCTCGTCCAGCGAGACCGCCCGGTAGGCCTGGCGGGCCTCGTAGCCTTCCTGGACCTCGACCTCGGAGATGTCGAGGTGCTCGGCCATCTCCGCGTCCGTCGGCGGACGGCCAAGGCGCTGCGACAGCTCGCCGCCCGCCTGGTTGAGTGCGATCCGCAGCTCCTGGAGGCGACGCGGGACCCGCATGGGCCAGCTCGTGTCGCGGAAGTGGCGGCGCACCTCCCCCATCACCGTGGGGACGGCGTAGGAGAGGAAGTCCGAGCCCTTGTCGGGATCGAAGCGGTCCACCGCGTGGATGAGGCCCACCGAAGCGACCTGCACGAGGTCGTCCTTCGCGATGCCCTTGCCCGAGAACCGCTGCGCGATGTGCTCGGCCAAGGGGAGGTGGCCGGTGACCAGCCGCTCGCGGACCTCGGCCCGGGCCGGGTCGGCCTCGTCGAGGGCCGCCAGCTCCGCGAACAGCGGGGCGAGGTGCTCGTACTCGTTCGAGCTCTTGCGTTTGGCTTCTGCATTCTTGTCTGCCATGCGATCGCCCTCCTGTCCGTTCAGGACATCGGTTTGAAGCATGTAAACCCCGAAGGGCTTCTGACTCCTCTGAGTGTAGGACGGTCTGCGCGCTTGAGGCAAGATTCAAACCGGAAAAATCTTCACAAAGAAGTATGTATGACGCATTCGGGCGGAGAACTCCCGATGGACGTGACGCTTGAATTGCGGTTACCCGGTGGTAGGCAGCCGCAAACCTCGCACTCGCCGCTCATCTGCCGAACGTATGCAGCGCAACCGAAACGGTCAGATCGCGGTGTTCTCCCGGTACTCGCCCCACTCGATGCGAAGCGCCCCGCAGATCTCCCCCAGGGTGGCCTCGGCCCGCGCCGCGTCCAGGATGGGGCCGATCAGGTTGGTCGTTCCCTTTGCGGCCGTGATGATCTCGGCCAGCGCCCGTTCGACCGCGGCGTTGTCGCGGCCCGCGCGGCGCTCGGCGAGCATCGCGTTCTGGCCCTGCTCGACCTCGCCGGAGATCCGCAGGATCTCCAGGTCGGGGGTCACGGTGTCGTGGAGCTTGGTGACGCCCACGATGTGCTTCGTGCCGTCTTCGAGCTGCTGCTGGTAGGTGAACGCGGCCTCGGCGATCTGGGCGTTGAACCAGCCGTCCTCGATGCCGCGCAGGATGCCTGAGGTGACCGGGCCGATCTCGTGGCGTTCAGCGGCCTCGCGGGCGATCGCAGCCGGATCTTCGCCGGTCTCGCCGCCGAGCGCGAGGATCTGGAGGAACAGGTCCTCGGCCTCGGCCTCGATCTTGTCGGTCAGGGCCTCGACGTACCACGAGCCGCCGAGCGGGTCGGCGACGTTGACCACGCCGGTCTCCTCGCGCAGCACCGCCTGGGTGCGCAGCGCGATCTCGGCCGACTGCTCGGTGGGCAGCGCGAGGGTCTCGTCGAGGGCGTTGGTGTGCAGCGAGTTCGTGCCGCCCATGACGGCCGCGAGCGCCTCCACGGCGGTGCGCACCACGTTGTTGTAGGGCTGCTGCGCGGTCAGGGAGACCCCGGCGGTCTGGGTGTGGAAGCGGAGCCATTGGGCGCGTTCGGTCTTGGCGCCGTAGACGTCGCGCAGCCACTTGGCCCAGATGCGGCGGGCGGCGCGGAACTTGGCGATCTCCTCGAAGAAGTCGATGTGCGCGTCGAAGAAGAACGAGAGCCCGGGGGCGAACACGTCCACGTCGATCCCGCGCGAGAGCCCCAGCTCCACATAGGAGAAGCCGTCGGCGAGGGTGAACGCGAGCTCCTGCGCGGCGGTCGAACCGGCCTCGCGGATGTGGTAGCCCGAGACCGAGAGCGGCTTGTAGCGCGGGATGTGCTCGGCGCAGTACTCCATGAGGTCGCCGATGAGGCGCAGGTGCGGCTCGGGCGGGAACAGCCACTCCTTCTGCGCGATGTACTCCTTGTGGATGTCGGTCTGGAGCGTGCCGTCGAGCGTGGAGATGTCCACGCCCTGGCGCTCGGCCGCGGCCAGGTACATGCAGAAGATCGGGATCGCCGGCCCCGAGATCGTCATCGAGGTGGTGACCCCGCCCAGGCCGATCCCGTCGAAGAGCCGGTCCATGTCGGCGGTGGAGTCGATCGCGACCCCGCAGTGCCCGACCTCGCCGAGCGACTCGGGCTCGTCGGAGTCGCGGCCCATCAGGGTGGGCATGTCGAACGCGACGGAGAGCCCGCCGCCGCCCGCGCCCAGGAGCATCTTGTAGCGCTCGTTGGTCTGCTCGGCGTTGCCGAAACCGGAGAACTGGCGGATCGTCCAGGCCCGGCCCCGGTAGCCGGTCGGGTAGAGGCCGCGGGTGAAGGGGAACTCCCCGGGCCAGCCGATGCGGGCCATGCGCGGATCGTTCGCGCCCTCGGGCGGGCCGTAGACGGGTTCGACCTCCAGACCCGACAGGGTCGTGAAGTCGGCCTCTCGCTTTGCGGCCGACGCGTAGCGCTTGGCCCAGCGCTCCCGGCCTTCGGCGATCTCGTCTGCGTCCACGGTGACACCTCACTTTTGGCGAAGTCGGCGAGCCTGCGGTTCGGCTCACGGCCCATAGTACTGAACGATCGTTCAGCCGCACAGGATCGTCAGTCGATGTCGCGCCAAGCGCGGAACGCTTCAAGTTCGACGGCCACGAGCTGGCCCGGGTGGAACAGGCCGGTGACGATGACGACCGTGGCCGTGGGCCGCACGACGCCGAAGAACTCGCCGTGGACCCGGCCCACCGGGTCGGCGTGGGCCGGGTCGGTCACATAGAGGCGCGAGCGCACCACGTCGGAGACACCCGCGCCCGCGCGAACCATCGCGTCGAGCGCGGTGCGGAAGGCCTCGCGGGCCTGCTCGGCCGGGTCACCCTCCAGATGGGGGCGCGCGGCCACGTCAGCGGTGCAGGCGCTCGTGACCACGAGCGGCCCCACCGCCACGGCGCGCGAGTAGCCGTAGAGCTGCGCCCATTCACCGGTCTCCGGAACCCGTTCGACCAACGCCATGCGCGCCTCCCCCGTGTCTACACTCCCTGCAACAGGTTCAACGCTTCAGCGACCGTGAAGTTACGCTCGTACAGCGCCGTTCCCACGATCGCGCCCTCCACGCCGATCCCGGTGAGACCGGCCAGCGCGCGCAGATCGTCCAGTGAGGACACTCCGCCGGAGGCGATCACCGGCTTGTCGGTGGCCGCGCAGACCGAGCGCAGCAGGTCGAGGTTGGGGCCCGAGAGCATCCCGTCGCTGTTCACGTCGGTCACCACGTAGCGCTCGCACCCGGCGCGCTCCAGGCGTTCGAGCGTGGCGAACAGCTCGCCGCCCTCGCGGGTCCAGCCGCGCGCGGCCAGGCGGTCGCCCTTGACGTCGAGGCCGATCGCTACCCGGTCGCCGAACTCGCCGCAGATCCGGTCGCACCACTGGGGGTTCTCCAGGGCCGCGGTGCCGATGTTGACGCGGCGTGCCCCAGAGTCCAAGGCGCGCTTGAGGGTCTCGTCGTCGCGGATGCCGCCGGAGATCTCGACCTGCATGTCGACCTTCGATACGACCTCGGCGAGCAGCTCGTGGTTCGAGCCGCGCCCGAAGGCCGCGTCGAGGTCGACCAGGTGCAGCCACGCCGAGCCCTGGCGCTGCCATTCGAGCGCCGCTTCGAGCGGGTCGCCGTACTGCTTGCCGGAACCGGCCACGCCCTGGACGAGCTGGACGGCCTTGCCGCCGGTGACGTCGACGGCGGGCAGGAGTTGCAGGTGGGTCACGATCTGAGTCCTTCGATCCAGTTGGCGAGCAGGGCGGCTCCGGCGTCGCCGGACTTCTCTGGGTGGAACTGGGTGGCGGCCACGGCCCCGCGCTCGACGGCGGCCACGATCGGCTCGCCGTGGAAGGCCAGGGCGCCGAGCGCGCCGGGCGGGACGGCCTTGGCCGCGTACGAGTGCACGAAGTAGAACCGCTCGGCCGGGTCGATCCCGGCGAACAGGCGCATCCCGGCGTCGGCCTCGACGGTGTTCCAGCCCATGTGCGGAATCCGCTGGGCGCGAACGAGTTCGACGCGGCCTTCGAGGACGCCCACGCCGCGGGTCTCGACGCCGTGCTCGACGCCGGACTCGAACAGGACCTGCTCGCCGACGCAGATGCCCAGCACCGGGGCGTCGGCGGCGGCCCTGTCGCGGATCACCGCGTCGACGCCGCTCTTGAGGATGCCCTCCATGCAGGCGGCGTAGGCGCCCACGCCGGGCACCACGAGCCCATCGGCGCGGCGGGCCAGGTCGAGCTCGCTGGTGAGCTCGACGTCGGCTCCGGCCCGCTCCAGGGCGCGGAAGGCCGAGCGGAGGTTCCCCGAGCCGTAGTCGAACAGGGCGACGACGGGTTTGGTCATGTCATGCCCCTCAGCCGTACAGGAGGTAGATCCCGCCGCAGAACGCGGCGAGCGCGACCACGGCGACGATGATCGCGGCGACGTACTTCTCGGACTTGCGCAGGCTCAGCGAGCCGCCGAGGAGGATGCCCGCGAGGGCCATCAGGAGGATCGGTCCGGCGGTGCTCACAGCACGCCCTTGGTGGAGGGGATGTCGGTGCCGTCGATGCGCGTGGCGTACTTCAGCGCCCGAGCGAGGGCCTTGAACTGGGCCTCGATGACGTGGTGCGCGTCGGGCTTCTGGCCGGGGTTGGCCGCGCGGAGCACGCTCACGTGGAGGCAGATCCGCGCGTGGTGGGCGAAGGACTCCAGGATGTGGCGGGTCATCGAGGTCGGGTAGTCGGTGTTGATCATCGGCGCGATGTCGAGGGGCTCGTCGTGGACCATGTACGGACGGCCCGACAGGTCGACCACGGCGCGCGCGAGGGCCTCGTCCAGGGGCACCGAGGCGTCGGCGAAGCGGACCACGCCGGCCTTGTCGCCCAGGGCCTCGGCGAAGGCCTGTCCGAGCGCGATCGCGGTGTCCTCCATCGTGTGGTGGGAGTCGATGTGCAGGTCGCCCTTGACGGCGATCTTGAGGTCGAACCCGCCGTGCTTGCCCAGCTGGTTGAGCATGTGGTCGTAGAAGCCGACTCCGGTGGCGATCTCCACCGTCCCTTCGGTGCCGTCGAGGTCGACGTAGACGTCGACGCTGGTCTCACCGGTGGTGCGGACGATGTGCGCGGTGCGGCTCACGGTTGTTGCTCCTGTCGCTGTTCAGCGGCTCTGTCGAAGAGTTCGGGCCGCTGCCTGATCACGGTGTCGAACGCGTCGAGCACGGCGGCGGTCTCCTCCTCGGTCCCGGCGGTGATCCGCAGGCGGCCGGGCAGGCCCACGTCGCGGATGAGGACGCCTTCGTCGAGGATCGCGCGCCACACGGCAGCGGCGTCGGCCAGGCCGCCCACGAGCACGAAGTTCGCGTCGGAGTCGGCCACCGGGAGTCCTTTGGCGCGCAGGTTCTTCACGATCCTGTCGCGCTGGTGCTTGAGTTCGTCCACTTCGGACTGGAGGCGGGCGGCGCACGCGAGCGCGCCCCGCGCCGCGGCCTGGGTGAGGCTCGACAGGTGGTACGGCAGCCGCACCAGCAAGAGCTTCTCGACCAGTTCGGGATCGGCCGCGAGGTAGCCCACGCGGGCCCCGGCGAACGCGAAGGCCTTGCTCAGGGTGCGGGTGACCACCAGGCGCGGGCGTCCCGCCAAGCGGCCCAGCGCGGTCGAGGCCGCGTCGCGGGCGAACTCGGCGTAGGCCTCGTCGATGACGACGATGCCGCGCGCGGCCGCGTAGGCGGCCTCGACGACCTCGGCGTCGAGCGCGGTCCCAGTCGGGTTGTTCGGCGAGACCAGGAAGACCAGGTCCGGGTCGTGCTCGGCGATCGCCTCGCGCACGTACACGGGGCTGAGCGAGTAGTCGTCCTCGCGTCCGGCGTCGACGAACGCGGTGCCGGTGCCGCGCGCCAGCAGCGGGTGCATCGAATACGAGGGCATGAAGCCCAGCACGGTGCGCCCCGGGCCGCCGAAGGCCTGGAGGAGCTGCTGGAGGATCTCGTTGGAGCCGTTGGCGGCCCACACGTGGCCCGCGGTGAGGCCGTGCCCGAGATAGGCCGCCAGGTCCTCGCGCAGCGCCAGAGCGTCGCGGTCGGGATAGCGGTTGAGGCCCCGCAGCTCCCGTTCGAGAAATGCGGCCACCACGGCGGCCACGTCGTCGGGGATCGGGTAGGCGTTCTCGTTGGTGTTCAGCTGCACCGGGACGTCGAGCTGCGGCGCGCCGTAGGGCGAGCGGCCCCTCAGGTCCTCGCGGAGCAGGTTCTCGATCTCGCTCATGCGAACCTCGCCGTGACCGCTTCGCCGTGCGAAGGCAGGTCCTCGGACTCGGCGAACGCGACCACGTCGGCCGCGACCGCTTCGAGCGCCTCGCGCGAGTAGTCGACGATGTGGACGCCGCGCAGGAACGTGTGGACCGACAGGCCCGCCGAGTGGCGCGCGCACCCGCCGGTGGGCAGCACGTGGTTCGAACCGGCGCAGTAGTCGCCGAGGGACACCGGCGAATACGCGCCCACGAAGATCGCCCCGGCGTTGCGGACCCGCAGCGCCAGCTCGCGGGCGTTCGCGGTCTGGATCTCCAGGTGCTCGGCGGCGTAGGCGTCGGCGACGGCCACGGCCTCGTCGAGGTCGGCCACGAGGATCGTGCCCGACTGCTCCCCCGCGAGCGCGGTCGCGATGCGCCCCGAGTGGCGGGCAGCGGGCACGCGCCGTTCGAGCTCGGCGTCCACCGCGTCGGCCAGGGCGGCCGAATCGGTGATCAGCACCGAGGCGGCGGCCGGGTCGTGCTCGGCCTGGCTGATGAGGTCGGCGGCCACGTGGGCCGGGTCGGCCGTGGCGTCGGCGATGACGGCGATCTCGGTGGTCCCGGCCTCGGCGTCGATGCCGACCAGGCCGCGCACGGCCCGCTTGGCGGCGGTGACGTAGATGTTCCCCGGGCCGGTGATCATGTCGACCGGTTCGCACTCGTCGGTCCCGTACGCGAACATGGCGATCGCGGCGGGGCCGCCGACGGCGTAGACCTCGTCGATGCCCAGGAGGCCCGCGACGGCGAGGATGCCCTCGTCGGGCAGGCCGCCGTTGGTCTGCTGCGCGGGGCTCGCCAGAGCGACCGAGCCGACCCCGGCGATCTGGGCCGGGACGGCGTTCATGATGACCGAGGACGCGAGCACAGCGAGGCCGCCGGGCGCGTACAGGCCCACGCGGCCGACCGGCAGGTACCGCTCGGTGACCGTGCCGCCGGGGGCGAGCTCGGTGACGACCTCGGGGAGGCGCTGGGCCTCGTGCGCGGCGCGCACGCGTTCGATCGAGGTGCGGTAGGCGCGGTGCAGTTCGGGGTCGAGCGCGGCCACGGCGTGCTTGATGGCGGCTTCGGGGACGCGCAGGTGCTCCAGATGGACCCCGTCGAACCGCTCGACGGCCTCGACGACCGCGGCGGTCCCGCGGGCGGCGATGTCGTCCACGAGCGGCTGGATCGTCCGCAGCGCCTCGTTCACGTCGAACGCGGCGCGCGGCATCAGCTCGCGCAGGGCGCGGGCCGGGTAACCGGCGACTTCTCCTGAAAGGTCGATGCGTCTGAGCACGCCCCAAGCGTAGTTGCCCGCATTTCCAGGTCAAAGGGCATACCGCTATTCGGGAGCGTCCGTTCGAAGGCTGGGCCGACGTGACCAACCGGCGCAGACGGTGTAAGTGAAGGTGGCGGCGAGTGCCATGACCGCGAGCGCCCCCAACTGGAGCGAGTCGAGCGCGGTTGTGACATCGCCGACCTTCAGCGCGGCCCAGGCCGCGCCGGGGTCGAGTTCGACGAACAGGACCGAGGGCGGGCGCCAGGTGTGGGCGCCGACCGGGACGCGTTCCATCGACTCCCAGAACCGCTGCCACTCGTGCGCGCCGATCTGCCAGGCCGCGACCTGGCACGCGATCGAGCCCACGACCAGGCCCAGAAGCATGACCGGGCCGCGGCGCTCGCGCAGGGTGTTCCAGGCGATGACGGCCGCGACGATGCCCAGGACCAGGCCCATCCCGGCGAAGATCAGGTCGGCCTGGACGTAGGCCTCGGGGTAGGTGTCGACCGAGGTCCAGCCGCCGTCGAGGACCCGGTACTCGACGCGGGGGGTGACGGTCTGCCACAGCATCGCGAACGGGAAGCCGAGCGCGGTGAGGACCACCGCGAGCGCGGCGGCGGTGAGCAGGTCGCGGCCGATCGTGCGCGGCGAGCCGAGGCGGCCGGTGCGGCCGTAGACGTGCGGGTCCGAGGCCGGGTCCCGGGGCTGATCGGGTCTGAGGTCAACGGTGCGCTCGGCGTCGTCAGTCACGCCCAGAATCCTGCCACAGCGGCGCCAGGGGACGGCGGGGATGTGGGCCCCAGGGAAGCGAAGCGCCTGGGGTCCAGCCGGTCTCGCCGTTGGAGCGGGTACGGAGGTCCTCGGTGAGGTGGTTTCGGCGTCGGTGTGCCCGCTCGCCGGGCGTCGCCGAAGGCCTCCCCGACAACTGTGTTGGCTAGAGTCCGTCGACGATGGTCGCCGCGGCCTCGAACCAGGCCGCGCGGGTCTCGGGGCGCAGCGCCGAGAACTCGATCTTCGCTCCCGGTTCCAGCGACGGGTCGTAGGGCACCACCGCGCACGCGCGGGTGCGCTGCGCGAAGTGCCGTTGCAGGTCGGTCAGCAGCGGGCCCGGGTTCGGGGTGGGCATCGACAGGAGCGTGACCGCGTTCTTGACGAGGTTGCCGTAGCCGCCCTCTTCGAGGTGGTCGAGCATCCAGTCCGCGGAGAACGCGGCGTCCTCGCGGGGCACCGTGGTGACCACGAGCCGGTCCACCGAGGAGACCACGGTGCGCCAGTTCGGGGACTCCACGTTGTTGCCGGTGTCGATGCACACGATCTTGTGGGTGCGGGTGAGGATGTCGAGCACCCGCAGGACCGTGGTCGGGTCGAGTTTGCGCTGGAGTTTGGGGTCCTCGTCCCCGGCGAGCACGTCGAACGAGCCGTCCGCCGAATGGCGCAGGAACTCGTCGAGGTGCTCGGGCAGGTGGACCCCGGCGGCCTCGACCTGGTCGAGGTGCTCCACGAGGTGGCGGATGGTGCGCCCGTGGCGGGCCGAACCGGCGCGCAGGCCCAGCGTGCCGCGCAGTTCGTTGTCGTCCCAGGCGATCACGCCGCCGTCGCGGGCGGTGCCCATCGCGGCGGCCGAGAGCACGGTGGCCGTGGTCTTGTGGACGCCGCCCTTGGGGTTGATGAACGCGATGACGCGGCTGCGGCCGAGGTCGCGGCGCAGACGCTGGAGCGCGACAGGGCTGGGTTCGACGGCGGGCGGGCTCTGGCGGCGCTGCTGCGGCGGGAGCCCCTGCTGGGGGCGCGGCCGGTTGATCTGCGCGGTGCTCGGCGGCGTCTGGGTGGCCACCGGCGGACGGCGGCCCGCGGTCGGCACCGAGTTGTAGGCCTGCCCCGGAGGCGGCCCGGCCTGCGGCTGCTGCGGCGGCGGGTAGGCCTCGCGCGGCGGCGGCGAGGGCGAGTGCTGCGAACCGCCGGTGCGACCGCGTCCGCGGCCCAACAGCTTCTGCCACCTGGACCCGTCGGATCGATCGTTGTTCCAAGCTTCGGGCGTGTTCACTGGCAACCTCCTCTCGACCGGATCAGCCCGTGGGGCGCGAGCGTCACCACGGCTGTCTGCGCGTCCCCGTACGGACGCCGTCACCACCCGCGACTATTAGAACACAATGATTCTTCAGGGCTAGCTTGCGAATCGCGGGAGGAGCGGCCCGATGGGAGGGGCGCGCCGCGCCCTCCGCCCCGTCGGGGAGGACGCCGGACTCCAGTCTAGTGGCTGCCTATTGATCGGCTCGCAACCGCGCCAGGGCCGTCGCGAGGTCTTCGGGGTAATCACTCGTGAAGGTGACCGCGCGGCCGGTCGCCGGGTGCGCGAACTCCAGGCGGTAGGCGTGGAGCCACTGCCGGGTCAGGCCCAGACGCTCGGCCAGGACCGGGTCGGCGCCGTAGGTGAGGTCCCCGGCGAGCGGGTGGCCCAGGGCCGAGAAGTGGACGCGGATCTGGTGCGTGCGCCCGGTCTCCAGGCCGAGGTCCATCAAGGACGCGCCCGGGAAGACCTCGATCGTGTCGTAGTGGGTCACGCTCGGCTTGCCGTCGGCCACCACGGCCCACTTGTAGTCGTGCCTCGGATGGCGCCCGATCGGCGCGTCCACCGTCCCCGACAGCGGGTCGGGATGCCCCTGCGCGACCGCGCGATAGCGCTTGGAAACGCGGCGCTCCTTGAAGGCGCGCTTGAGCTCTGAGTAGGCCAGCTCGCTCTTGGCCACGACCATGAGGCCGGAGGTGCCCACGTCGAGACGGTGGACGATGCCCTGGCGCTCGTCGGGGCCGTGGGTCGAGAGCCGGTACCCGGCGGCGGTCAGGCCGCCGGTCACGGTCGGGCCCGACCAGCCCGGGCTCGCGTGGGCCGCGACGCCCACGGGCTTCATGACCACCACGATGTCGTCGTCGTCGAAGACCACGTCGAGGCCCTCGACCGGCTCGGCGGCCTTGGCGACCACGTCCTCGGGCGGCGGGGGCAGCAGCACTTCGAGCCAGGCCCCGGCGGTCACCCGCTCGGACTTGGTCGCGCACGCCGCGCCGTCGATCGTGACGTCGCCGGCCGCGACCAGCTCGGCGGCCGTGGTCCGCGACAGACCGAGCAGCCGCGAGACGACCTGGTCGATCCGCTGGCCCTCGAAGCCCTCGGGCACCGGCAGCGCCCGGGACTGGCGCGCCGCGTCGCTCATGCCTCGACCTCGCTCGCGGCGCCCTCGTCCTCGGTCGAGTCCGCCTGCTTCGACGAGGCGGGCTTCTGCGAGGGCCGCGCCTCGTTCGACCGCTCCGGCGTCACCTTCTCTGCGTCGTTCGCCTTGCGTGACTCCGGGGAGAACCCGTGCCCGGTCAGCTCCAGGAGCACGATGAGCACCACGCCGCAGCACAGCGCCGAGTCGGCCAGGTTGAAGATCGCGAACGCCTCGCCGAAGGGCTTGAACGCGGAGATGAAGTCCACCACGTGCCCTTGGCCGAAACTGCCGTTCGTGATGTCGGCGATGTCCGAGGGCGAGCGGAACAGCCGGTCGATGAGGTTCCCGGCCGCCCCGCCGAGCACCAGCCCGATCGCGAGCGCCCAGGCCGGGTAGCGGATGCGCGTCGACAGGAAGATCAGGAAGACCGTCACCGCCGAGGCCGCGATGGTGAAGATCCAGGTGTATCCCGCGCCGAGGCTGAACGCCGCGCCGGAGTTCCACGTCAGGCTCAGGTAGATGAGCCCGCCGAGGATGCGCACCGGTTCGCGGGGGTCGAGATTGGCCTCGGCCAGGACCTTCGTCCACTGGTCGAGGCCGATCGCGAACGCGGCGATGAGCAGCGCCGCCGCCGTCAGGGCCGGCCTGCGCTTATGTGGGGTGTGTTCGTCGGTCCCCGAGTCGCCGTCTCCGGCGGTCTCGGGCTGCGTGTCCTCGCTCAGCGTCGCTCCTCAAGCTGTTTGCAACTGACGCAGAGGGTAGCCGACGGGAACGCGGCCAGACGCGCCGCCGGGATGGGCTTGCCGCACTTCTCACAGAAGCCGTACTCGCCCTCGTCGAGCCGTTCGAGGGCGTGGCTGACCTGCCGGATGCGCTCGGAGATCGCGCCGGCCACGGCCACTTCGTGCTCGTGCTCGACGGTCTTGGAACCGGAGTCGACCTGGTCGTCCCCGGCGGTGTCGCTGAGCCGCTCGCGCTGGGCCACCGCGATCGAGTCGGTGTAGCGCTGCTGCTCGGCCACGAGTTCGTCCAGCCGCTCCTTGAGCGCGGCCCGCAGTTCGGTCTGCTCGCTCTCGGTGCGGAGCTGATGCGGCTCGGCCTCGGCCGACGCGGGCGCGGGTACGGCGGCCTTCGCGGTCTTCTTCACCGCTTTCTTGACGGCCTTCTTCGCACCGTTCGCTGTGGTCTTCTTCGCTGCCTTCTTGGCGGCACCGCCTTCGACGGCGCTCTTCTTGGTGGCGGTCTTCTTCGCGACGGCCTTCTTGGCCGCTTTCTTCGCGGTCGGTTGGGTCTTCTTCGCTGGAGTCATGACGCGCCTCTGGAGGGGTATCTCGGCTCGGGTTCCGATGGCCCCGGGGCACGCCGGAATCGCGGTTGCGGCCCACCTCGGGCGTTCGGCATCGCGGCTCCTGAAATCACGCACTCCCGGCGACCTCGTCGAAACGAGGACAATGCGCGTCAGGTCCCGCCGAGGCGGGGCCCTGCCGCGCAATTAAGCACACAGGATACGCAAGACCTGCAATGAGGTCAATTACTTCGGGAACTTGTGTCCGGACACCGAGTGAGCGACCGCGGGCCCGCGCGCCTCGCGCTCGGACCCGACGCCGGTGCTCAGCGGCCCGCCACGGGGGCCATGAGCAGGCGCGAGACCGGTTCGCACAGACCGCACGGGGTGAACCCCAGTTCGAGGGCCTCGGCCACCGGCAGCGGCTCGTGCTCGCGGCCGTGGAGGTGCGAGCACGCCGTGTGGTGGAACCGGGGCCGCCCGTCCACGACCGCGACCTCCGTGTCCAGGCGCATCAGCGCCGCGGACTCGACGCTGGACATGCGCTGCTCGGTGGGTTCGTCGGCCTCCGGTGCCCGGTGGCTGACCCGGCCCTCGCCGCGGGACTGGCGCGGCGGGGCGTCCTCGAACCGCAGTTCGGGGTCGCGGTCGACCGCGTAGTCGGTGGGGTCGAAGATCCGGCCCTCGATGAGCGGCAGCTCGGTGGTCGGGGTGTCGTCGAGGCCGATCCGCTTGAACTGCTGGGTGTCGTCGTCGCCGACGCGGCGCTGCGGGCCGCGGGTGTGCCCGCCGACCCGGGGGCGCGCCGCGCCGCGCGCGCGAATGCCCACGTAGAGGGCGACCCCGGCCGCCAGGCTCGCCGCGATGGACGAGACCAGGAGACTGTTGTTGCCGGTGATCATGCCGACGACCAGCAAGGTCGCCGCGGTGACGAGGATCAGCAGGCTGCTGACGATCACGTCGTGTCCTCCCCTGCGCGAGGGGGCCTCGCGCGTGCCATCGCGGACCGTGAGGACCGCGGCTGAGTCTGGTATGGCGGTGAGGGCGGCCGTGCCGCTGCGAGCAGCGCGCGGCGCCCTCACCCGCTCATCCATGACTAACGAGGCGATCCCCGTTCAGGTTATGGCCCGGGGTGGGAGAACCCGATCACGAGCGGGTCGCTACCCGCGCCCGCCCTGCATCACGAACGCGGACCGGGCCCCGGTGCGCTCGGAGGGGGTCTGCTGCGGGGCCTCCTCGAAGGCCTCGTCCTCGCTGCGGCTCTGCTGGCCGTTGAGGTCGCGCAGCTGGCTCTCCAGGTAGAGCTTCAGGCGCGTGCGGTACTCGCGCTCGAAGGTCTTGAGCTCTTCGATGTTGTGCAGCAGCGAGGTCCGGGAGTCTTCGAGCTGGCCGATGACCTTCTGGCGCTCCTGCTCGGCTTCCATCTCCATGCGCTCGGCCTTGTCGCGGGCCTGGCCCACCAGGTCCTCGGCCTGCGCACGCGCCTCGGCGACCATCGTCTCGGAGTCGCGCTGGGCCTCGGAGACCATCGTGGTGGACTCGCGCTGGGCCTGGGAGACCATCGTCTGCGAGTCGCGCTGCGCCTCGGAGACCATCGTCTGGGCCTCGCGCTGGGCCTCCGAGAGCAGGGTGTCGGCCTCCCGGCGGGAGTCCTCCAAGTGCTCGTCAGCGGTGCGCTGGGCGACCATGAGCAGACGCAGGGCCTCCTGCTCGCCGCCGGCGGCGGGAGCGGCGGGGCCGTCCTGCTGCGGGCCGCGCTGGCTCAGCTCCTGCTGGAGCTGCTGGGCCTGCTGCTGCGAGGCGACCATCTGCTGGTGCATCTCGTGCAGCTCGCCATCGAGCTCCTGGAGCTGCTGCTCCATCGCGTGCTTCTCTCGCTGCACCCGGTCGAGTGCGGCGGCCATCTCGGCGTGGTCGGCTGCTCCGGGGGGAGCACCGGCGCGGAGGCTCTCGAGCTGAGCCCGAAGCTCGCCGTTCTCGTCGCTGAGGCGCGCGAGCTCTCGCTCGACCTCATCGAGGAAACCGTCGACTTCGTCCTCGTCGTATCCGCGCTTTCCGAGCATGGGTTTCTTGAACGTGACGTTGTGAACGTCGGCTGGGGTCAGCGGCATTCGAAACTCCTTCTCAGTGTTCGCCTGGCGCACAAGGCCACTCGACACGATAACCGTGCTTCGCACCCCCCGCCCCGCGTCGCTACCGGATGAGTCTCCCGATGACGAATTCCATCAGGATCCACGTGCCGAGGAGCAGCGCCAGGAACGCCAGATCAATCGATACACTACCAAGCCTGAGAGGGGGCATCACCTTCCTCAACCCCTTCAGGGGAGGGTCGGTCACGCTGTAGACCGTCTCCAGGACCGCCGCCGAACGGGGGCCCGGCTCCCAGCGGCGGGAGAACTGGAGGACCACGCTGGACACCAGGCGAGCGAGCAGGAACAGGTAGAAGGCGAAGAGCGCCAGATAGATCAACTGCATTGCCAGGTTCACGGTCTGGAGTCTATCGTCCGGTCACGGCTGGCTGAAGAACCCGCCCTCGGCGATCTTCGCCTTGTCCTCGGCCGTCACCTGAACGTGTGGCGGCGAGAGCAGGAACACACGGTTCGTGACCCGCTCGAAAGAGCCCCTGGTGCCGAAGATCAGCCCCGCGGCGAAGTCGACCAGGCGCTTGGCGTCGGCCTCCTCCATCTCCGAGAGGTTCATGATCACCGGGGTGCCGTCCCGGTAGCGCTCGCCGATCGTCCGCGCCTCGTTGTAGGTCGTCGGGTGCAGCGTGGTGATTCGGTAGCTCGCCGGAGCCTCCTCCTCGGCCGGGACCGGCCGCACCGGAGCGGGCTCGGCCAGGGCGAGGTTGTCCCGGGTCAACGGCGTGACCGAACCCGAGCCGCGGTTGAGCTGGCGGACGGGGTTGCGGTCCTCGACCGGGCGCCGGTCCTCGCCGGTGCGGCCGACCCTGCCGGTGGTGCGCTGCGCGCCCCGCACCCGCGTCGGCGGTCGCTGCTCCTCGGCGAACTCGTCGCTCTCCTCGTAACCGTTGCTGTAGCCGCGATCGTCCTCGTCCTCGATGAGGCCGAGCCAGATGCCTGCCTTCCGCATCGCGCCCATCGATCGTGCTCCCTCCCTGGGGCCGCCCCTGCTTGAGTCAGGTACGCGGTCTCATCCTAGCGCCGACTCCTTACACGGATGTGTTTTTGCTCGACTCGTCAGCCGAAGGCTGCGGCAAAGCTCTCATTACCGCCATACCTTACGCCATCGGTTCACGTTCGCCGAGCACGTTTCTGCCCAGTCTGACCATTGTGGCCCCTGCCGCTATGGCGGCGGTGAAGTCGCCGCTCATGCCCGCCGACACCTCGGTGGCACCGGAGTCCACACTTCGGACGGTGGCAGAGCATTCGGCAAGCAGCGCAAAGGCCTCGGCCGGTTTCCATCCGAGCGGGGCGACGGCCATGACGCCTTTGAGCGCGAGCCCCGGGGACGCCGCGATCCGCTCGGCGACGGCCCCGAGATCGGCGATCGTGGCCCCGCCGCGCGAAGTGTCGCCGTCGAGGCTCACCTGAACGAGTGCGTTCACGGTGCGACCGTGAGCGGCCGCGGCCTTCGCGAGCGCGTCGACGAGCGGGACCCGGTCGACCGAGTGGACCCAGTCGGCATAGGACGCCACGGAACGGGCTTTATTGCGCTGAAGCTGGCCCACGAAGTGCCACACGGGATCGAGGCCGCGGGCGGCGAGGTCGGCGGCCTTGGGGGCGGCCTCCTGGTCGCGGTTCTCGCCGAGATCGGTCTGGCCGAGCGCGGTCAGGGCGGCCGCGTCGGCGGCGGGGAAGTTCTTGGTGACGACGACCAGTCGCACGGACTCGGGGTCGCGCCCGGCCTCGGCGCACGCGGCGGCGATGGCCTCGCGCGTCCGGTTCAGGTTGTCCTGCAACTGGATTCGGCGCGCTTCGGTGGTCAAGCTGGGATCCTCGGCGATTGCGGGGTGAAGGCGGCGGGGAGGGGCGGACGGCGCTCCGCCGAGTCCGGTGCGCGGCACCGGGACCTCGACGGAGTGCCGTCGCTAAAAACCCTCTTTGAGGAAGGCGGGAACGTCCACGTCGTCGAACAGGACCTTGCCGTTGCTCGACTCGCGCTCGCGCTCGCGCTCGGGTTCGGGCTTGGGTTCGCGCACCGGCTCGGGCTTCTGCTCGGGCAGGGTCGAGATCCGGGCCGGCTGCGCCAGTTCGAAGTCGGCCTCGTCCACGTCGAACCCGGCCGCGATCACGGTCACGCGGGCCTCTTCGCCGAGCGCGTCGTCGATGACCGCGCCGAAGATGATGTTCGCGTCGGTGTGCGCGCAGTCCGAGACGAGCTCGGCCGCGTCGTTGATCTCGAACAGGCCGAGATCCGAACCGCCCGCGATGGAAAGGAGCACGCCCCGCGCGCCCTCCATGCTCTGCTCGAGCAGCGGCGACTCGATGGCCGCGCGGGCGGCCTCGACGGCGCGGTTCTCGCCGCGGGCCGAGCCGATGCCCATCAGGGCCGACCCGGCGCCGCTCATGACGCTCTTGACGTCGGCGAAGTCGAGGTTGATCAGGCCCGGCGTGGTGATCAGGTCGGTGATGCCCTGGACACCCGAGAGCAGGACCTGGTCGGCCAGGCGGAAGGCGTCCATCATGGAGATGGAGCGGTCGCCGAGGTGAAGCAGGCGGTCGTTGGGGATGACGATGAGCGTGTCGCACTCGTTGCGCAGATCGTCTATTCCCGACACGGCCTGGGTCTGGCGGCGCTTGCCCTCGAAGGCGAACGGCCGGGTGACCACGCCGATGGTGAGCGCGCCGAGCTTGCGAGCGATGTTGGCGATGACCGGGGCCCCACCGGTGCCGGTGCCGCCGCCTTCGCCGCAGGTCACGAACACCATGTCGGCGCCCTTGAGGACTTCCTCGATCTCGTCGCGGTGGTCCTCGCAGGCTTTCGCGCCCACTTCGGGGTTCGCGCCGGCGCCCAGGCCCCGGGTGAGTTCGCGTCCCACGTCGAGCTTGACGTCGGCGTCGCTCATCAAGAGCGCCTGCGCGTCGGTGTTGATCGCGATGAACTCGACGCCCTTGAGTCCGGCCTCGATCATCCGGTTGACAGCATTGACGCCGCCGCCTCCGACTCCAACGACTTTGATGACGGCGAGGTAGTTGTGCGGTGGTGTCATCTCGGCTGCCTTCCTTCCCCTTCGGCCCTGGCTGCGACAAACGGGATGTGCGGCACCCGCTCCCCCATAACGCTAACTCACAGTGGGTGCATCTGGTGCGCTGACATCGACATGTTCGTACCCGCTCGCCAACAATCGATCGGCGACCTCGGCTTTCTGTTCGCTTTCGGAGCCGTCACCCCATATGAGCGTCCGTCCATCTTCGAGATACAGGGTGATGCCCGCCGGTGACGGCGATTCGACGCGTTCGACCTCGTCGGCGAGGTCGGCGGGGAGGCTGAGGAGCACCGCCAGGGTCTCGACCGTGGCGAGGTCGTCGGGGCCGGGGTCGGCCAGCTCGACCCTCCAAATTGATCCGGGCGGCTCGGCGGTCTCGTCGAATGCCACACCTTCGGAATCGACCATGAGAAAAGTCTCGTCACCCGAGGGAACGGCGATAAAAGGCTCGCGTTCGGTGACCGCGACGCTCACCGCGTCGGGCCACGAACGGGTGACGTCGACGGATTTGACGGGGGCCAGCGCGGCCACGGCGACGGCGATCCCGTCGAGGTCGGCCACGAGGACCGAGCGGCCGATGGCGTCCTGGCCGAGCGCGACGACTTCGGCGGGGTCGAGGACGGCGGTGCCGGAGACCTCGATGCGCTCGACTCGGAAGAGGGGTGTGGTCCACACGATGATGAAGGCGGCCAAGAGGAGTGCGAGGACTCCGGCGACGGCCAGGCCCAGTCCGCGGCTGGGCATCCTGCGGCGGACCACGTGGACCAGGTGCCAGGGCCGGGGCTCGGTCGGGTTGTCGGCGCCGCTCATGGGTCGATGATGGCACGGGGGCGGCCCGCGGCGGTGGCGGCACGCCAGGGCCTTCGGCTAAGGTTAGGCAATCCTAATCATCGAAGAGGAGTGCCGAGTGTCGACGCAGACCGCAGTGCAGCCGACGGACGCCGAGCCGATCGAGGCCGCCGTCAGACCGTGGGACGTGTTCCGTACCGAGGTCGCGGCGCTGGTGCGCTTGAGTCCGGCGTTCGTGCGGGTGACCTTCAAGGGCCCCTCGCTCGCGCACTTCGCCGACAACGGCTTCGATCAGCGTTTCAAGTTGATCTTCCCGGCGAGCGCGTGCGGCTACGACAAGCTGCCCACCGGCGACCGCTGGTACTCCGAGCTGCGGTCGCTGCCCGAGGACGAGCAGTGCGGGGTGCGGACCTACACGGTGCGGACCGTGCGGCCCGAGCTCGGCGAGGTCGACGTGGACATGGTGATCCACGAGGCCGAGAGCGACGAGGAGACCGGTCCGGCCCTGGAGTGGCTCCAGACCGCGGCCGTGGGCGACGAGCTCCTGCTGCTGGGGCCCGACTCGCGTTGGGACGGACCGCACGGCGGCGTCGACTTCCACGCCCCCGAGGGTGCCGAACTGCTCATCGCGGGCGACGAGACCGCGGCCCCGGCGATCGCGGCGATCCTGGAGGACCTGCCCGCGACCGCGCGCGGCACCGCGTTCATCGAGGTGCCCACCGCCGAGGACGCCCTCGACATCGAAGTGCCCGCCCACGTCGCGGTCGTATGGCTCCCCCGCGACGGCGCCGCGTGGGGCGAGCGCCTCGTCCCGGCCGTCACCGAGGCGGCCCGCCGCATGGACTTCGGGGCCGAGGACGACGCGTTCGTCGAGATCGACGACGAGATGATCTGGGACGCCCCCGAAACCGCCCCGGCCACCGGCTCCTACGTCTGGATCGCCGCCGAGACCGGCGTGGTCAAGACCCTCCGCTTCACCATCCGCAAGGAACTCGGCCTCCCCAAGGAATCGGGAGCCTTCATGGGCTACTGGCGCAACGGGAAAGCCTGGGACTAGCGAACACCACGATGAAGGCGGCCGGAGCGATCCGGCCGCCTTCGTCGTCTCCGCTCAGCGGAGAAGGTCTTCGGGCATGAGGGAGATCGGAGGGGCTCCCATGGTCACGACCACGTCGCCGGGGGCGGCGAGGGCTTTGACCGCTGCCGGGACGTCGGACCATTCGGGGACGAAGGTCTTGTCGGCGTCGGGGAGGGCGACGGCATCTGCAAGGGCTTGGCCGCCTTCGCCTTCGGGGATCTCCTCGCCGGGGCCGAAGATCTCCATGACCACGGCCTTGTCGGCCAGGGCGAGCGCTTCGGCGATGTCCTCGCGCATCTCGACGGTGCGGTAGACGCGGTAGGGCAGGAAGACCACCACGAGGTTGCCGGGGGCGGCGACCTCCTTGAGGGTCTTGATGGCCTCGGTCATCGCGGTCGGGTGGTAGGCGTACTCGTCGAAGACCGCGTAGCCGTCGATCTCGCCGCGCTTCTCGAAGCGGCGCTTGACCCCGCCGAACGCGGCGATCCCGGCGGCGATCGCGTCGGGTTCGAGTCCGATCTGGAGGCCCACGGCGATCGCGGCGGCCGAGTTGAGGGCGATGTGGCGGCCCGGCATCGGCAGGTGGAAGCGGCCCAGGAGCTGGTTGTGGGCCAGGACGGTGTAGTCCACGCCGTCCTTGCTGGACTCGACCTCGCCGAGCTGGATGTCCGCGCCGTCGCCGAACCCGTAGGTGGCGACCGAGCGGCCTTCGGCGCGCAGCATCTTGGCGAGCGCGAGCGTGCCGGGGTTGTCGGCGCACAGGACGAGCAGCCCGTCCTTGTCGGTGTTGCGGCAGAAGCGCTCGAAGGCCTCGGTGAGGGAGTCCATGTCGCCGTAGGTGTTCAGGTGGTCCACGTCGATGTTGGTGACCACCCCGATCTCGGGGCGGTAGCGCAGGAAACTGCGGTCGGACTCGTCGGCCTCGGCCACGAAGAACGCGCCGTCGCCGTGCGAGCCGGTGTGTGCGCCGATGATCTCGCCGCCGTTGACATAGGACGGCGCGAGCCCGGCGTGCTCCAGCATCTGGGTGATGATCGCGGTGGTGGTGGTCTTGCCGTGGGTGCCGGTGACCACGATCGAGCGGCGGCCGGTCATGGCCGCGGCGAGGGCCTCGGAGCGGTGGAGGACCCGGATGCCCCTCTCGCGGGCCTCGACGACCTCGACGTGGCGGTCGTTGATCGCGGTGGAGCGCACCACGGTGTCGATGCCGTTGAGGTTGGCCTTGGCGTGCTCGCGGTGGAGGGTGACGCCGAGGTCTTCGAGCTCGGGCAGGTTCGGCCACTCCTTGGTCTCGGAGCCGGTCACGTCGAGCCCGCGGGTCGCGTACAGGCGGGTGAGGCCGTTCATGCCGACGCCGCCGACGCCGATGAAGAGCGTGCGGCCGAGGTCCTCGGCGGTGATGCCCTCGTCGATCGGGCTGGTCAGGTCGTTCGGGTCGTCGCTCATGCCTGCTCCACCACTTTGATCGTGTAATTGCGCAAAGCCTCGTCGCCGGTGCGCGAGCCGAAGGCGGCTGCGGCCTGGGACATCTGGGCGACCTTGGCGCGGTCGGTGATGACCGGGATGAGGTTGGCCTCGATCCAGGCGGGGCTGAGGTTCTCGTCGTCGCAGAACATCGCGCCGCCGGCGGCCACCACGGGCCCGGCGTTGCGGTACTGCTCCTTGTTGCCCCAGGGCATGGGCACGAACACGGTGGGGACGCCGAGCGCGGAGACCTCGGCGACGGTCATGGAGCCGCCGCGGGCCAGGACCATGTCAGCGGCGGCGTAGCCGAGGTCCATGCGGTCGAGGTAGGGCAGGGTCCGGTAGGGCACGGGCAGGCCCTCGGGGATGTGGATCGGCTCGTCGCGGCGCGCGCCGGTGACGTGGAGGACCTGGACGCCGCGGTGCGTGAGCATCTGGGCCGCGCCGGAGACGGCGTTGTTGATCGAGGCCGCGCCCTGGGAGCCGCCGTAGACGAACAGCACGGGCCGCCGGGGGTCGAGCCCGAAGTACTGGCAGGCCTGGGCGCGCATGGCGTTCCGGTCGAGGTGGGCGATCTCGGGGCGCAGCGGGACTCCGGTGACGGTGCCGTCGGCGAGGATCGGGGAGGCCTGCGGCAGGTGCGGGAATCCGAGGGCGAGGTTGTCGCTGAACTTGAGGGCCATCTTGTTGGCGACCCCGGGCGGGTCGTTGAACTCGAAGATGACCATCGGGGTCTTGCGCCGCCACGCGGCGAGGTAGGCCGGGACGGCCACGTAGCCGCCGAAGCCGACCACCACGTCGGCCGCGACCTCGTCCATGACGTCGCGGGTGGCCTTCATGGCCTTGAGCATCCGCGGCGCGGTCAGCAGCAGGTCGAGGTTGATCTTGCGGGGCAGCTGGTGGGCCGGGACGTTGCGCAGGTCGTATCCGGCCTTGGGGATGAGGTCGTTCTCCAGGCCCTTCTCGGTGCCGAGGCAGGTGACGCGGACGTGCGGGTCGTGGCGGCGGAGGCAGTCGGCGAAGGCCAGGAGCGGGTAGATGTGGCCGCCGGTGCCGCCGCCCGCGAGGACGACCGATCGAAGCTGAGGCAACGTCATGTCTTTCTGGTCGAAGGGACGGGTTCGGAGTCGGATTCCGTGCGGGGTGCGGGCGGCAGGGGGGCCCAGAGCAAGCGTACGAGACGTGAGGGGTTGCGGGCCCGCAGCGCCTGCGCGGCGTCGGGTTCGGCACGCGCGAACCCGGCGAGCATGCCGACCGCGGCGAGGACCACCACGAGCGCGGTGCCGCCGTCGGAGATGAACGGCAGCGGGACCCCGGTCATCGGGATGAGGCCGAGCACGCCGCCGATGTTGATGAAGGCCTGGCCCGCGATCCAGATCGTCACGCCCGCGGCCACGAGGGACCGGAACGGGTCGTCGGAGCGGCGCGCGATGCGGAACCCGGTGTAGACCAGGACCCCGAACAGCGCCAGGATCACCAGGCAGCCGACCACGCCGAGCTCCTCGGCGATGAGCGCGAAGATGAAGTCGTTGTGGCCGTTGGGGAGCCATTCCCACTTCTGGCGGCTCTCGCCGAGCCCGACCCCGAACCAGCCGCCGTCGGCGATCGCGTAGTAGCCCTGGATGGCCTGGTAGCCCCACGTGTCGGCGAAGTCCTGGGGGCGCGAGAACGAGATGATGCGCTCCATGCGGTAGCCCTCGAAGGCGATCAGGAGCACCGAGCCGGTCAGGGCCGTGCCGAACAGGACCGCGAGGATCCGCATCGGGACCCCCGAGGCCCACAGGAGGCCGATGAACACGGCCACGATGATGAGCATCGTCCCCAGGTCGGCGTAGCCGATGATGAGCATGAGGACCCCGGCGATGGGGAACATCGGGATCGCCAGGTCGCGCCACGAGGCGATGCGCGGGCCCAGGCGCACCAGCGAGTCGGCGGCCCACAGGAGCAGCGCGAACTTGGCGATCTCGGCGGGCTGGAACTGGATCGGTCCCAAGTGGATCCACAGCTGGTCGGCCGCGATGCCCGAGGACTCGCTCGGGTCGGGCTTGCGCATCGACATGACGACCAGGAACAGGCCGAGCAGGACCGAGATGATCAGGAGCGGGCGGGCCACCGCGCGGTAGGTGCGCGAGGGCAAGCGCTGGGCGATCCAGAAGCAGATCAGGCCCACCCCGGCCCAGATCGCCTGCTGGAGGATGATCGTGAACGCGGTACCGGTGGCCTTGTAGGACTCGACCATCGTGGCCGAAAAGACCATGACCAGGCCGATGGTGAGCAGGAGCGCCGAGGAGGAGAGCAGCAGGTAGTACGAGGCGAGCGGCCGGTCGAGGAGGCCGCGCAGCAGCTCGGTGAACCCGCTCTTCACTCGGCCTCACCCGCGATCTGGGCCCGCGCGGCCGCGGCGAACGCGTCGCCGCGGTGGGAGTAGGAGTCGAACATGTCGTAGGAGGCCGCGGCGGGGGCCAGCAGCACGGTGTCCCCCGGCTGCGCGAAGCCCGCGGCGCGGGCGGCGACGTCGGTCATGACCGCATCGTCGCCGCCGTCGAGCACGACCACCGGGAGGTCCGGGGCGTGTCGCGCCAGCGCGTCGGCGATGAGCGCCCGGTCCTGTCCGATGAGGACCGCGGCGCGGAGCTTGTGGGCGTACTGGGACACCAGGTCGTCGACGTCGACGCCTTTGAGCTGGCCCCCGGCGACCCACACGATGGAGTCGTAGGCGGCGAGCGCGGCGGCGGCGGCGTGCGGATTGGTGGCCTTGGAGTCGTCGACCCAGGTCACGCCGTCGTGCTCGGCGAAGGCGACGTTGCGGTGGGGTTCGGGTACGTAGCCGCGGATCGCGTCGCCGATGTCGCGGTGCGAGACCCCGACCTGGCGGGCCAGCGCGGCGGCGGCGAGCGCGTTGGCGACGTTGTGCCATCCGGCGGGCCGCACGTCCTCGACCGAGCAGATCTGGACCGGTTCGGGCCCGGTGTAGTCGACGAGGAAGCCCAGGGCCACGCCGAACTGACCCGGTTCGGGCTGGTTGAGGGTGAAACCGGTGATCTCGGCGTCGGTGTGCTTGGCGAGGGCCACGACCGCGGGGTCGTCGAGGTTGACCACGGCGCGCCCGCCGCGCCAGACCGCGGACTTGGCCTCGGCGTAGGCGTCAAAGCCGCCGTGCCAGTCGAGGTGGTCGGGGGCGAGGTTGAGCACGGCCCCGGCGGTGGGGGCGAGCTCGGCCGACCAGTGGAGCTGGTAGCTGGAGAGCTCGACGGCGATGACGTCGTAGGGGCCGTTGGCGGCGTGGACGAGCGGGACGCCGATGTTGCCGAGCGCGGCGGTGCGCAGTCCGGCGGCGGCGAGCATCGCGGCGAGCATCGTCGTGGTGGTGGTCTTGCCGTTGGTGCCGGTGACGGCGAGCCAGCGCGCGGCGTCCGGTCCCCGCAGCCGCCAGGCGAGTTCGGGTTCGGAGAAGGTCTCGATCCCGGCCTCGCGCGCGGCGGCGGCGATGGGGTGGTGGGGCGGGAAGCCCGGGGAGAGGATCACCTGCTCGACCCCGTCGAGGAGGGCGGGGTCGAAGGCGTCGGACACGACGCGGGCCGCGCCGCGGGCGGCGAGGGCCCTGAGCCGGTCGGAGTCCTCGCGGTCGTAGACGGTGACGGCGGCGCCGCGGTCGAGGAGGACCTCGGCGCACGCGGCTCCGGCGACGCGGGCTCCGGCCACGAGGACTCGTTCGGCGATGCGCACCCGCTACCCCGCCATCCGCAGGAAGTCGGCGAAGAAGAAGCCGAGGGCGATGCCGACGCCGATGCCGGCGATGATCCAGAACCGGACCACGATGTTGACCTCGGACCAGCCGGCGAGTTCGAAGTGGTGCTGGAGCGGGGCCATGCGGAAGACGCGGCGTCCGGTGAGTTTGAAGGAGGTTATCTGGATCATCACCGAGAAGGTGATGATCACGAACAGGGCGCCGATGATGGGGAGCAGGAGGATGGTCTTGGAGGCCACGGCGAGTCCGGCGATGAGGCCGCCGAGGCCGAGGGCCCCGGAGTCGCCCATGAAGATCTGGGCGGGCGAGGTGTTCCACCACAGGAAGCCGAACATGGCTCCGGCGGCGGCACCGGCGATGAGGGCGATCTCCAGGGGGTCGCGCACGTCGTAGCAGATGTTCGGGGAGAGGTTCTCGCCCGCGCCGCCGCACCAGTGGCGGTACTGCCAGAAGCCGATGATGAGGTAGGCGAGGAAGGCCATCATGGACGCGCCGGTCGCGAGGCCGTCGAGGCCGTCGGTGAGGTTGACGCCGTTGGCGGTCGCGTTCACGATCAGGACGATGAGGAGGACCATGCCGACGTTGGTGACCGGGATCCAGTCGATGTCGCTGGTGAAGGAGATGTACGGGGTGGCCACGGTCTCGCCGATGGAGCCGGTGTAGAAGACGCCGATGGAGCCGAAGATGATCGCGGCGATGGTCAGGCCGAGGATCTTGGCGCGGCCGGAGATGCCGCCCGAGTGCTTCTTGCGGATCTTGCGCCAGTCGTCGAGGAAGCCCACGAAGCCGCAGGCCACGAACAGGCCGATGATCACGATGCCGGTGGCGGTGAAGCCGGTGGGGCGGTGGAACTCGACGCCCGCCTCGATCTCGGGCAGGGCCATGAGGACGAGGTGGCCGCAGATGTAGGCCAGGACGGTGGTGACGATGAAGACCACGCCGCCCATGGTCGGGGTGCCGGACTTGGCGAGGTGGGTCTGGGGGCCGTCGGTGCGGATGGGCTGTCCGGCCTTGAGCCTCCGGAACAGCTTGGCCGCGAGGGGCGTGAGCGCCATGGTGAGCGCGAACGCCACGAACGCGGCGACGATGACTGCTCTCACTGGTCGGTTTCCTCCTTGGCGCGCAGGTGGTCGGCGACGTTCCAGGTGCGGTAGCGGGAGCCTTTCACCAGGACGGCGTCGCCGGGGCGCAGCCGGCGTCGTAGCAGCTCGATGGCCGCGTCTTGATCGGGGACATGTGTGGCGGTGACGCCGTCGGCACCGTCCACGATGGGTTGGGTGCCGTCGCCGACGGCGATGATCTCGTCGAGGCCGGCCGCTGCGGCCTGCTCGCCGACGCGGCGGTGGCATTCGTCGCTGAGCTCTTCGAGGTCGGCCATGAGGCCGAGCACGGCGATGCGTCGGCCCTGGGTGGGGAGTTGCCCGAGGGCGCGGACGGCCGCGCCCATCGAGGCGGGGTTGGCGTTGTAGGAGTCGTCGATGACGGTGGTGCCGTCGGGACGGGTGAAGACGTCCATGCGGCGCTCGGATTTGCGCACCGCTGCGGAGAGGCCTTCGGCGAGCTGCTCGGGGGTCGCGCCGAGCCGCCACACCGCGGCCGCCGCTGCCAGAGCGTTGTGCATGTGGTGGGCGCCCCAGAGGGCGAGTTCGACGCGGGCGTCGCCGTCGGGGGTGCGGAGGGTGAACGCGTGGCGGCCGTCGCGGGGGTTGACGTCGACGGCGGTGACGTCGGCCGGTTCCCTCACGCCGAAGGTGAGGACGCGGGCGCGGGTGCGCTCGGCCATGGCGATGACGCGGGAGTCGTCGGCGTTGAGCACGGCGGTGCCCTCGGGCGCGAGGAACCGCGGGAGCTCGGACTTGGCCTCGGCGGTGGTCTCGATCGAGCCGAAGCCGTCGAGGTGGGAGATGCCGACGTTGAGGACCGCCCCGATCTCGGGCGGGGCGATCTCGCACAGCTCGGTGATGTTGCCGACGTGGCGGGCGGCCAGTTCGAGCACCAGGTACTCGGTGTCGGGCTCGACGCGGCAGACCGTGTAGGGGTGGCCCAGTTCGTTGTTGAAGTTGCCTTCGGTGGCCACGGTGGGGCCGAGGCGGGCGCAGAGCTGCCCGATGAGGTCCTTGGTGGAGGTCTTGCCGTTGGAGCCGGTGACGCCGATGACGCGGGCCTTGGAGGCGGCGGCGATGTGCCGGGCGAGGCCGGTGAGGGCCGCGACGGCGTCGTCGACGTAGATCGCGGGACCGTCGATCTCGCGGGTGGCGATCACCGCGACCGCGCCCTGGGCCACGGCGGCGGCGGCGAAGTCGTGGCCGTCGACCTTCTCGCCGGGGATGGCCAGGAACAGCCCGCCGGGGCCGACCTTGCGGGAGTCGAACTCGACGCCGCCGGTGACGGCGGCCTCGGGGTCGGCGGTCTCGCTGAGCTTGCCGCCCGCGGCGGCGGCGACCTGGGCCAGGCTCATGGGGATCACGCGGCTGACTCCTCCTGTTGTGCGGTTCGGCGGTGGGGCCTCAGACCTCGTTGCTGGCCGGAGTGACCCAGCCCGCGTCCCTCAAGGCGCGGGCGAGGAGGACGCGGTCGTCGCTGGCGACGAGGCCCTCGGCGGTCTCGGTGACGGTCTCGTGGCCCTTGCCGAGCAGGGCGATCGCGTCTCCGGGGGCGGCCAGGGCGGCGGCTTCCCGCACGGCGGGTTCCCGTCCCGGAATATTACGGCAGGGCACGCCCTGTACGGCGGCGGCCACCTCGTCCCTGATGCGCGCGGGGTCCTCGGTGCGCGGGTTGTCGTCGGTGACGATGACCAGGTCGGCCGCGCGCGCGGCGGCCGCGCCCATGAGGGGGCGCTTGGAGCGGTCGCGGTCGCCTCCGGCGCCGATGATCGCGATGACCTTGCCGGGGGTGGACTCGCGGATCGCTTCGAGGACGGCGGTGACGGCCTCGGGCTTGTGGGCGTAGTCGACGATCCCGTGGACCGGGGAGGCGCCGGAGACCAGTTCCATGCGACCGGGCACGCCGGTGCAGGAGGCGACCCCGGCGAGCGCGGTCTCGGTGTCGACGCCAGAGGAGGCCACGAGGGCTACGGCGAGCGCGGCGTTGGCGACATTGTGGCGCCCGGGCATGTTGACCCGGCCTTCGCCTTTGCCGTCGGGAGTGTGGAGGTGGAAGGTCTGGGCGAAGCCGTCGGCGCTGATCGCGGAGGCGTAGTAACTGGCGCCGGGGTCTTCGAGGGAGAACGTGTAGGAGTCGGGTTCGACGAGGGTGGCGACGCGGCGGTCGTCGGCGTTGAGGATCGCCACCTTGGCGCGGCCGTCGAAGAGTTTGGCCTTGGCCGCGAAGTAGTCGTCGAGGTCTGCGTGGAAGTCGAGGTGGTCGGTGCCGAACATGGTGAACCCGGCGGCGGCGAAGCGGCACCCGGCGACCCGGCCGAGCGCGAGGGCGTGGCTGGAGACCTCCATGACCACGTCGGTGACGCCGCGTTCGACCGCGAGCGCCAAGAGCGCCTGGAGTTCGGGGGCCTCGGGGGTGGTGCGCTCGGACTCGATCGCCTCACCTGCGATGCGGGTCTCGACGGTGCCGATGATCCCGGTGGTGCGCCCGGCGTAGGAGAGCGCGGCTTCGACCAGGTAGGCCGTGGAGGTCTTGCCGTTGGTCCCGGTGATGCCGATGAGGTTGAGGCGTTCGGACGGGCGGCCCCAGACGCGGGCGGCGACTTCGCCGGTGAGCGCGCGCGGGTCCTCCACCACGAGCACGGGCAGGAGCCCGCCGACGAGGGAAGCGCCGCGCGCGTCGGTGAGGACGGCCACCGCGCCGCGTTCTGCGGCCTGGGAGGCGAACTCGGCGCCGTGGCGGCGCGAGCCCGGGAGCGCGGCGAAGAGGTCGCCAGGCTCGGTCGCGTCGGCGGCCAGGCTCACCCCGGTGAGGGCGAAGTCCAGGTCGGCGGCCTCGGGGACGAGGTCGGCCAGGCCGTCCACTCGGTAGGGGACGGTCGTCTCAGGACGCGGAAAGCTCGGCACGGCCTGACCCTACACCGATGCGGAGGGTCGGCAGGCTTTACACCGCCAGGGCCCACCGAAAGCGGTTACGCGGCCTCGCGTTCGCTGTGGCGGGCGTCGTCGTGGGTCTCGGCCGGGGCCGCGGCGCCGCGGTCGAGGTTGGCCGACCAGGTGCCCAGGAGCTTGTCGAGGTCGGCGGCCTGGTCGCAGTCGAGGGCGTCGAGGAAGATCTCGCGGACCAGCGAGAGGATGCACGGCGCGGCCTGTTCGAGGCGCTCGGCGCCGGCGTCGGAGAGCTTGACCCAGGTGCCGCGGTTGTCGCGGTCGCACTTGTGGCGCTCGACCAGGCCCATCTCGGAGAGGCGGTTCACCTGGTAGGTCACGGCGCTCTTGGCGGTGGCGATCCGGTCGGCCAGGTCGCTCATGCGCATCGAGCGCTCGTCGCTGTCGGCCAGGCGCACCAGGATCTCGTACTGGGTGTGGGTGATGCCGTGGTGGTCCTGGAGGCGGCGGTCGATCTGGTGCTCCAGTCGATGGGACACGTTGAGGAAGCGGTTCCAGACGGCATTGACGTCCGGTGCGAGCCAACGGCTCTCGAAATCGCCCGCGCCCATGTCCGACCTCCTCTCGCCGCGTCCGCGCCACCAGCCGCGAGGCTGGTTCAATTTCGAACAATCCTATCAGCCGAGGCCCCGGCCACCGGTGCGCGAGTTACCGACGCCATAGCTGAGGTGAAATCGGTGACCTGGCGACCACCTGGGGTTATACCGAAAGGCCCGAGTTCGGTCGAACAATCCTCTCGTTCTAGGCTGTACGCCGACCACCCCGTGGACACGGCTCCGAGCAACCGAAGGACTCCCAAGCCTTGAACGCCGGCATTTCAGCAGCGCACCGCCGCCCCCGCGCCGCCCTGGGCGGCCTCAAGCGCGTCCTGTCGCTCCCGATCGTGGCCCTCGCGGCCGTGGTCTTCCTCATCGCGCCGGGCTCGCAGTCGAGCGCGCAGGAGAACGGCGACCACGGAGCCTCCTCCGAGCTCAGCCAGGCGATCGAGGACTACCTCGACGCCCAGGACCAGCTCGACGCCCTGATCCAGGAGCAGGCCGACCTGGAGCAGGAGCTCGCCGACTCCCAGGTCGAGGTCGCCGAGCTCCAGGTGGAGCTGGAGGACTACGCCTACGTCGCGTCCACCACCTCGGACTACCAGTCCACGGCCGCGCTCATGGCCTCGGGCGACCCCAAGAACGCCATCAACGCGATGACGATGCTCCAGTTCCTCGGCGAGTCCCGCGCCGTCCGCCTGGGCGAGCTGATCGAGCGCCTGGCCGAGATCGAGGCCACCCGCCAGACGCTCGAGGACAACATCGCCGAGCAGGAGGACGTCGCCGACGACATGGAGGCGGCCCGCGACAAGGCCGCCCGCGAGCTCGCCGCCAGCGGCGGCGACAACGCTCAGGGCCCTTCGGCCTCGGACGCCCCGGCCGCCGAGCCCGCGCCGCGCAACTCCGACGGGACGCTCCCGGGCGAGGGATGCTCGGAGAACGACCCCACCACGGGCGCGTGCCTGACCCCGCGCACGCTCCACGCGCTGGAGCAGGCCCAGATCGTGGGCTTCACCAGGTACGTCAAGTGCTACCGGACCTCCTCGTTCGGCGAGCATGGCAAGGGCCGGGCCTGCGACTTCTCGTCCCAGGCCAACGGCTTCGGCGGCGACGCCACGGGCGGCGACTACGACTACGGGCAGAACCTCGCGGCCTGGTTCGTGGAGAACGCGCAGGCCCTGGGCGTGCAGTACGTGATCTGGTACCGCCAGATCTGGATGCCCTCCTCGGGCTGGAAGTCCTACTCGGGCGCGTACGGCGACCCGTCCTCGGACCACACGAACCACGTGCACCTCAGCATCCGCTGAGGGCAGCGCAGTTCACAGGGACGAAGAGGACGACTCCTCGCTTCCCCTGTGTACCGTGGGGCGATGACCTTCGCACGAACCTCTCTGACCCGACGCGGCGCTCTCGTCGCCGCCGCCGGAACGGCGGCGGTGGGCCTGGCGGCCGCTTGCACCAAGGAGAAGGGCACCATCGACGGCGGCGGCGACGCCGAGCCCGAGGAGCCGCAGAGCGCCGCGAAAGTGCAGCTCACCCCCGCTGACGGCAGCACCGATGCGACCGCGGCCACCGAGATCGCCTGGACGGTCGAGGAGGGCGAGTTCAACGAGTTCGCGCTCACCGACGCCTCGGGGAACGCCGTCGAGGGCGAGATGCACCCCGACGGGACCACCTGGGTCCCGGCCAGCCCGCTGGAGTGGGAGGCCACCTACACCGCCACGGTCACCGCCACCGACGCCGAGGGCGTGACCGGCGAGACCGTGTCGACCTTCACCCTCATCCCCTCCCCCGGGGACCGCGTGGGCCTGGAGAACTACCTGCCGAACCCGGACACCACGGTCGGGCAGGGCGCGATCCTCGCGTTCCGCTTCGACGGGCACGAGGTGCCCGAGGACCGACGCGCGGCCGTCGAGCGCCGCCTGTTCGTCACCTCCGAGCCCGCTCAGGAGGGCTCCTGGCACTGGATCACCGGCCGGGCGCTCGAATACCGGCCCAAGGAGTTCTGGCAGCCGAACACGCAGGTCAGCGTCAGGCTCGGCCTCGGCGGGCTCGACCTGGGCGAGGGCCGCTACGGCGAGTTCGACCAGTCCACGAACTTCACCACCGACTCCGAGGCCCGGATGTTGGAGGCCGACAACAACTCCAAGCAGATGCGGGCCTACCTGGACGGCACGATCGTGCAGACCATCCCGATCTCGCTGGGCTCGGACACCCCGATCGACGGGAACGACGCCCGCTCGTACTCGGGCACGATGACGATCATGAGCCGCGAGGAGGAGTCGACGTTCGTCTCCGAGCTCTACGACTACGAGACCGACGTCAAGTGGGCGATGCGCCTGACCTTCTCGGGCCAGTTCATCCACGGCGCGCCTTGGGCGGCCGACCGGCTCGGCAACTCGAACGGGTCGCACGGGTGCATCAACGTCAGCGACGCGATGGGCGAGTGGCTCTACAACTTCGTGCGCTGGGGCGACCCGGTCGTGGTCTCCAACACCGGTCTGGACGTGCCCCAGGGCGACGGGTTCACCGCCTGGAGCCTGGACTGGGACACCTTCAAGTCCGGGTCGTACCTGGAGTAGACGCGTGAAAAGGGCCCGGCGTTCGCCGGGCCCTTTCGCGTCGGTCTCAGACTTCGGAGCGGACCTTCGGGTCGGCGGCCTGCGGGTGCTCTTCGAGGATGCGGCGGTGCGCCCAGCGCTCGACGAAGAACGAGCCGATCGGGACCGTGCCGCCGAGCATGAGGCCCACCGTCTGGGGCCAGAACTTCCAACCGGCCTGCTGGGCCAGGTGGAAGGCCAGCACCAGGTAGACCATATAGCACAGGCCGTGGATCGGGCTGATGATCGCCACGAAGGTCTCGTCGCCGCCGAAGTACTTGAGCGGCATGGCGACGCCCACCAGCAGGATCAGGCAGGTGCCCACGATCCAGGCGACGATGCGGAAGCGGATCAGCGCGGCGTTCATGCGTGGCTCTCCTGTGCGGATTGCGGCCGGGGCGGCTCGGGTTCGGTCTGACGCGCCCGCAGGATCGCGGGCTCGAACGGCGAGGTCATCGGCGGCGGTTCGGGGCGGCCGCGGCGGCGCTCGCTCGGGGGCTGGTCCTTGCGCAGTTCGAGGCGCATCTGCCTGATCCACAGCGCGATGGTGAACAGCGCGAACAGCGGCCATTCGAACGCGTAGCCCCAGCTGATGGCGTTGCCGCCCTGGGCGCGCGAGAGCTGCCACCATCCGAGCAGCCCGAAGGCGACCGTCAACACCACCGCGAAGCAGTGCAGGACGATCCAGGGAGGCGTCAACAACCGTCGCACGCAGCCCAGCCTAAGGTGACCGACCCGATGTTGCCGCCGGGGGTCCAGGCGTGGTGACATAGGCCGGTGACTCAGGACCTTCCGCTCCCCGGTGCGATCGCGGCGTACCCCGACTTGGACACGGCCGCCGTCCGCGAGCTGCTGCTCGACTGGTGCGGCGCCGACCCCGAGGACGCCGACGCGGCCGCGCTCGCGGTCGGCGACGCCGCATCGCGCGAATATGAGGACCGCTGCTACCAGTCGATCCTCGCCGACATGGGCGGCCGCAAGTGGCTGCCGTGGCCGAAGCCTCCGGCGGAGCGGCCGCTGGCCGGGCTGTTCCCGGTGCTCGCGGCCGTGCCCGCGATGCTGGAGTACCACCGCGGCCGGGGCGTGGACGAGGAGCTGTCGCGACGGGTGCTCGCCGACGTGGGCGAGAAGCTGCGGCTCAACCGGCGCCTGTTCGGGCGGCCGGGCCTGGACGTCGCGCACTGGTTCTCCGCGCATGTGCGCGGCACGCTGTACCAGCTCGGGCGGCTCCAGTTCTGCCTCGAAGGCGCCGGTGAGCGGCCGCACCTGGGCGTCCACATCCGCGGCGAGGGCGGGCCCCTCACGCTCGATGCGGTGCGCGACTCGGCCGAGTGGGCCCTGGAGTTCTTCCCGACGGTGTTTCCCGAGCACTTCGCCGGGCCCGACGACATGGCGTTCTACTGCGAGTCCTGGCTCTTGGACCCGCAGCTTCGCGACTGGCTGCCCGAGCGGTCGAATATCCCCGGCTTCGCGGCGCTGTTCCAGCTCGAAGGCGAGCCGAACCCGGAGGGCAACCGCTCCGACCTGTGGCGCTTCGTGTTCGCGCGCCCCGAGGACACCCCGCTCGGGGAGCTGCCCGAGGACAACTCCCTCCAGCGCGCGGTCCTCGCCGGACTCAAAGCGGACGTGCCCTGGAGCAACCGCCTCGGCCGGTTGGACCTGACCCGACTGGGGCTCTGAGGCCGCTCAGAGGGCTTCGAACGTGTGCGTGCAGCGCTCGTTGTCCAGTTCGGCGGTCAGGTGCGCGCTCGTCTCCAGATCGGTCGTGAGGAAGACCATGGTGATCGCGTCGTTCTCGTCGATGACGCCCCGGAAGCCGTCCGGGGCGAACTCGCAGTCGAACGCGAGCCGCTGATACTCGCCGCTGCTCGACACGGTCGAGTACTCGACGACCTCGCCGGTGACGCGGAACGCCCCCTCCTGCTCGACGACGGCCTCGACTCCGGCGGACCCCGCCTCGTGCTCGGGCGACAGCCCGGGCGGGTCGGCGAGGGTGAACTGCGGGTACGGGTCGACCGTCCACTCCACGTTCCGGCTGTCCAGGTACATCGAGGAACCGTCCTCGTACTCGTACGCGGTCCGGAAGGCGAACGGGCAGAACCCTTCGAAGCTGGCGACGTCGCCCGCGAGCCGCGGCCCGGGGTCGCCGGTGGCGGCGCAGGCGTCGATGATCGCCGCGATCTGCTCACCGGCCTGGTCCAGCAGTTCACCCTCGACCACCAGCTCGGGAATCGGCCCCGGATGGTCTTCTCCGAGCACGGGCTTGGGCTCGGGCGTCGACAGGCCTTCGAGCGCTTCGGCGTTGGACGCGGTGACACCCTCCGGCAGGCTCGCGAAGAACCGATGCGTGCCCGGGAACACCGGGTAGAGCGGGCGGGGCGACAGGATCTGAGGACTGGGGTCGACAAGGCGGATGCCGTCCACGTCCAGGTAGGTCAGGGACGAGCGCTCGAAGGTGATCCACGAGAACGGGGTCGCGACCTGCCAGCCGTCGCCTGACTCCTCGGTCGCGAAACTCGCCCCCTTCGACTGCCCGAGACCGGTGAAGTCGACCCGCACCGTGCGCCCGCCGCCTGCCAGCTCGCCGCCGGTCTCGATCACCTCGAAGCTCCAGTCGGTGCGCATGGCGTCCTCGACCAGGAACACCGAGAGCTCTTCGGATTCGGGGAGGCGATCGGGCACGACCTCGGCGAACGCGGCCTCGATGTCGCGATCGAGCAGCGCGGTCAGGTAGCGCTCGACGGCCTTGGCTGGGCTGTCCCTGACCAGGACCACGACGGTGGTCACCGCGGCCGCGGCCACGACTGCCGCTATGGCGATGACGAGCAGGACGCGCTTTCGGCGCGGCGGCGGGGTGGGGATCGGCTGCATCGAGGGGTCCTTTCGGCGCGGCGGCGCGCGCGGGCACGTTGGGGCGGTTCGAGTCGGGCCATCCAGGTTAGGCACCCGATGCAATCGGAGCCGCCGCCCGCTCATGCCGACCGGGCGCGCCGCCAGGCCTCGCTCGCCACGTAGTGGTTGTCGTAGTGGTCCCCCGAGGCGGCGATCTCGGACGGGTCGGCCTCGCCTGCGTTGACGCGTTCGAGTAGGCGGTAGTAGTCGAACCGGTCGGCGGCCGGGGCGAACACGGCGAGGATGTCGGCGTCGTGGCCCTTGGCGGCTCCGAAGGCGTGCGGCAGGCCCGCCGGGATGCTCACGAAGTCGCCCGCGTCCAGCTCCACGACCTCGTCACCGGTGAGGACCTGGAGGCGGCCGGCGATCACGAACAGCGACTCGGTCGCGGCGGTGTGGAAGTGCGAGGGCGCGCCGTCGCCGCCGTCGGGGAAGGTCGAGCGGGTCACCGAGAGGGCCTCGCCGGTCTGGGAGGAGTCGGCGAGCAGGGTCATGACGGAGAGCTGGGCGTGCATGAGGCGCTCGGCGTCGGCGGCGCGGGTGACGACGGGGTTGGATTCCATGGTGGCTCCTCGTTCTCGTTTATCTAGACATTACATATCTAGATAATGATTCGCAACCTGTCCCTCCCGTGCCCGCGTCCGATGCGAACCAGGATGGCTACCATCGGGGTATGCGTATCAGCGAAGGCGTCGAGTGGGCCGCGCACTGCTGCCTGCTGCTCGACTGGATGGGGACCGAGGGCCCGGTCTCGACCGCGCGCCTGGCCGCCGGGTACGGCCTGCCGCCCGCGTACCTCAACAAGCAGCTGCAACCGCTCGTCAAGGCCGGGATTCTGACCTCGACGGCGGGCAAGAAGGGCGGGTTCAAGCTCGCGCGGTCACTGGAGGACATCACCCTCATGGACGTGCTCGCCGCGATCGAGGGGCCTTCGGAGGCGTTCCAGTGCGCCGAGATCCGCCAGAACGGGGTGTGGGCCGACGAGCCCGCGTCGGTCTTCCGCGCCCCGTGCGCGATCGACACCGCGATGCGCTCGGCCGAACTCGAATGGCGCCGGGCCCTCGCCGCGCAGACCCTCGCGGCAGTCCAGGCGAACGCCGAACTCCAAGCGCCCGGGCTGCGAACGCAGGTCCGGGAGTGGTACGCCCTTCCGAGGCCATAGGCTTGGGGAATGCGGATCGTCATCGCCGGGTCGAGCGGCTATCTCGGCAAACCCCTGATGCGGGCACTCGAAGGCCACGACCTCGTGCGGCTGGTGCGCCACCGGCCCGACGAGGAGAACGAGATCCGTTGGGACCCTTATAAAGAGGCGCTCGACCCGCAGATCCTCGACGGAGTGGACGTGGTCGTGAACCTCTGCGGCGCCTCGATCGCGGGGCGGAGGTGGAACGCGGCCTACAAGCGGCACATCGTCTCCAGCCGGGTGATCCCCACCAAGGTGCTCGCCACCGCCGTGGCGCAGGCGAAGGTTCCGGCGCTGGTCAACGGTTCGGCCGCGGGCTGGTACGGCGACCGCGCGGGCGTCGAGGTCGACGAGTCCACTCCGGCCGCGGCGGACTACCTCGGGAAGACCTGCCTCGCATGGGAGAACGCGACCAAGGCCGCCGAGGAGGGCGGGGCGCGGGTGGTGAAGCTGCGCACCGGGCACGTTCTCGGCGACGACAGCGTCCTGCTCGACAAGTTCATCCCGGCCTGGCGCTGGTTCCTCGGCGGGCGTTTCGGCAACGGCCGCCAGTACATGCCCTGGATCTCGCTGCGCGACTGGGTCGCCGCGGCCGTCGCCGCGATCGAGCACGACTGGCACGGCCCGATCAACATGGTCGGCCCCACCCCGGCCACCAACCGCGAATTCACTCGGGCCCTCGGAGCGGTCCTCCACCGCCCCACCCCGTGGATCATCCCCGGTTTCGCGGTCAAGCTCGTGGCGGGAGAAGCCGCGGTAGAACTCCTACGCGGCGCGAAGATCCGCCCGAAGGCCTTGCAGGACAACAACTTCGAGTTCAAAGACGAAACAGTCTTCGAAGCCCTGAGAACCGCCCTCGACGACTGAAACGGCAACAACGCCGCAGCACCCGAGACCGGACCCAACTGTGGGTCCGGTCTCGAGTCCTTTTGCAACGGGCCCGGGAGCGCTAAGTTGAACATGTTCAACTCCTCTTGACACTGGAGACGAGGCCATGACGGTCCCCTCGAACACCCCGACCAAGCCCGGAGCGATCACAGCGGCGGCGGTCTTGATCTGGCTGCAACTCGCGTTCGTTGTCTGCTGCGGTTTCATGCCGATCTTCTTGTGGGTTCCGGCCTTCATCGTGGAAGCCCTCGATACGCTCCCGATCCAGGCCCTCGGTGGCGCGGTGTGGCTGGTGCTGGCAGCGGTGTTCATCGGAAGCGTCCTCTACACGGCACTCACCACGATCCGCCTCGGCAAGGGCGACCGACGCGGCCGACCCGGAACGATAGTCGGCTTCATAGCGATCCTCGTTCTGACTTCGATCGCGCTGTTTCCCTCCTATACCTCGGCGGCGACCTTCGCCAGCGCGGCCCCATCCGTTATCTGCCAGCTGATCGCCTGCATGTGCGTCTACTCCCCCGCAGCCGAACGCTGGTTCCGCGAATGCGAGCAGTATTCGGTGGCTCCCGGGCCGTAGAATCGGTTACCGCCCGAGCTCGGAGGATTGCCTCTTGTACACGCCGCCTGCCACGCCGTTGCCGCCTGATCTGTTGTATCGCAAGCCCGGGACCGTCACTGCCGCGCAGGTGATGTTGTGGTTGCAGTTCTCGTTCTTGATCTGCTGTGGGACCGGGACTGGGTTGGCGGGGTTGTTCTGGTCGAGCCTCGTGGACTTCGAGGATTTCGGGTTCGCCGATGACTTCTCTGAGGGCGTCGAGGATCTGGCGTCGCTGGTCGTTGTCGTCATCGTCGTCGTGGTCGCGCTGGTGATCCTGCTCGGAATTCTGGCCGCGAAGATCGGGGCCGGGCGGCGGTGGGCTCAGGTGATGACGATTCTGGTCATGTTGGCCGCGTTCGTGATCGGGTTCCTCGGGCTCTACGCGGGCTTCGAGACCCAAGAGGGCGCGCCGGTCGACGGTTCGCGGCTGCTCGGGACGCTCGCTGGTCTGTCGATGCCGCTCGTGACGCTGATCTGCCTGTTCACCGGCTCAGCGAACCAATGGTTCCGCCAGAAGGGCCGCGAACCGCTCAAGGCGCTGCCGCCCCAGCTTCCTCCGTACGCGCCGTACCGGTGAGCGCCGCGCCGAGCGCGGCGATGTTGTCCCCCACCGCATCCGGCTCACCGAGGCCCTCGACCAGCAGCAGTTGACGCCGCACCCCAGTGACCTCAGCCGAGGCGGCCAGACGTTCGGCGGCCTCCGCAGCGGAGCCCACCGCGTGACGCTCGATCATCCAATCCACATAGGCCGCGTGGTCGCGGACGCCGCGGCCCGGTTTGAGGCTCACGTACTGGCCCACACCGCGAGTGAGCAGCTCGGTGAGCGAGGCACGCAGCCGCTCCACGGTCTCGGGACCGTCGGCGACCTGGGCCAGGTGAGTCGAGACGTGTTCTGCCCCTTCGGGATCGAAGCCAGCAGCAGCGGCCTCCTCGTTCCAGGCACGCAAGAGCGCCACGTGGTCTTCGTCAGAGGCGTGCATGCCCAGCAGCAGCGGCAACCCGAGCCGCCCGGCGAGGCGAGCAGTGCCTTCGCCGGTCGCGGCGACCCACACGGGCGCGCCGGTACCGGGCGGCATCACGCGCACGGGCAGGACGTCGAAGAACTCGCCGTTGTGGGCCACTTCGGCCTCCCCTGAGAGCCAGCGCTTCAGCAGTCGCAGGCCTTCCTCGAAGCCGCGTTCGTAGCGTTCGAGGCCGGTGCCGAAGACGTCGAGGTCGATCCAGGGCCCGCCGCGGCCGACGCCGAGGCTGAACCGGCCGGAGGCCAGAGCGTCCAATGTGGCGGCCTCCTCCCCCAGGGCCACGGGGTGGCGGTTGGAGAGGACCGCGACGGCCGTCCCGATGCGGATGCGTTCGGTGGCGGCGAGGAGGTGCGCGGCCATGAGCGTCGCCGAGGGGTTGGCGCCGTATTCGATGAAGTGGTGCTCGGCGACCCACGCGCCGTCGAGTCCCGACGCTTCGGCTTGGCGCGCATAGGAGACCAAACGGCGGAGTGTCGCCGCCGGCGAGGCGCCGGGGAACACTCCGCCGAGCAGGAACACGTCGTGTGTACTCATCGCACCACTCTATGGCGCGACGGTGCTCGAAGGACAGTCCTAGTGGCGCAGCATTTCGGCCACCAGGAACGCCAGTTCGAGCGACTGCTGCGTGTTCAGGCGCGGGTCGCAGGCGGTCTCGTAGCGGTCGGAGAGCTGGTCGTCGCGGATCTCCTGGGCGCCGCCGACGCATTCGGTGACGTCTTCACCGGTGAGTTCGATGTGGATGCCGCCGGGGTGCGTCCCGGTCTGGCGGTGCACCTCGAAGAAGCCGAGGACCTCGTCGACGACCTGGTCGAACGCGCGGGTCTTGTAGCCGGAGGCCGACTCGAAGGTGTTGCCGTGCATGGGGTCGCACTGCCAGACGACCTTGAGGCCGGCGGCCTGGACCTTCTCGATGATCGGCGGGAGCAGGGTGCGCACGTTCTGGTGGCCCATGCGGGTGATGACCACGAGCTTCCCGGGCAGGTTCTCCGGGTTGAGCTTCTGGCACATCTCGACCACGAGTTCGGGCGTGGCGGTGGGGCCGATCTTGCAGCCGACCGGGTTGGCCACGCGCGAGAGGAAGTCGATGTGCGCGCCGTCGAGCTGGCGGGTGCGCTCGCCGTTCCAGACCATGTGGCCCGACAGGGCGTAGGCCTTACCGTCGTAGATGCGGGTGAGCGCCCGGTCGTACTCGATGGCGAGCATCTCGTGCGAGGAGAAGACCTCGGCGGTGTGGAGGTTGTCGTCCTCGACCCCGCACGCGGCCATGAAGCGCACGGCGCGGTCGATCTCGCGGCCGATGGCCTCGTAGCGCTCCCCGGCCGGGGAGGTGCGCACGAAGTCCTTGTTCCAGTCGTGGACGGCCATGAGGTCGGCGAGGCCGCCGCGCAGGTAGGCGCGGAGCATGTTCATCGTGGCCGCGGAGTTCGCGTAGGCGCGGATCATGCGCTGCGGGTCGCAGACGCGGGCCTCTTCGGTGGCTTCGAGCGAGTTGAACATGTCGCCGCGGTAGACCGGCAGGCCGAGCGAGTCGGTGGCCGCCGAGCGGGGCTTGGAGTACTGGCCGGCGACGCGGCCGACCTTGATGACCGGCAGCGACGCGCCGTAGGTGAGCACCACGGCCATCTGGAGCAGCGTGCGCATGTTCGCGAGCACGTGGTGCTCGGTGTTGTCGATGAACGTCTCCGCGCAGTCACCGCCCTGCATGAGGAACGCGCGGCCCTCGCAGACCTCGGCGAGCAGGTCGCGCAGGTGGTCGACCTCGTAGGGGGCCACGATCGGGGGCACGCCGGCGAGCACGCCGGTGACCTCCTCGACCTCCGCGTAGTCGGGCCACGGGGGAACCTGCTCGCGGGGCAGGTCCCGCCAGGCGTCGAGCTGATAGCGCTCGGCTTCTTCCTCGTCGGCGACGACGGGGACGAGACCTGGATTTCGCAGATCATGCCATTGGCGGTTCACGCGGATATCGTACGCGGGGGCCACTGGGGGGCACCAAGGCGATTTGCCGTTCCCATTGGGTGAACCCGAGCACTCGTCCGCGACACATCGGGACGATCGCAGACATCCCACCTTTCGGCACCGCTTAGGCTGGTCGGGTGCGCAAGACGAGTATTGAAGACTGGCTGACCGACCTCGCCTCCGAACTACCGGCGCCCGGCGGCGGCGCGGCGGCTGGGATCAACGCCGCCATGGGCGCGGCCCTGGTGTCGATGGTGTGCAATCTGACCATCGGAAAACCCAAGTACGCCGAACACGAGACCGTGATGCGGGAGGTCCTGGCCGAGGCCGAGCGGCTCCGCTTGGAGGCACTCCAGCTCGCCGAGGACGACGCCGAGGCGTTCTCGGGGGTCGTGGCCGCCTACAAGCTGCCGAAGTCATCCGACGAGGAGAAGGCCGCGCGGACCGCGGCGATCCAGTCGGGCCTGGTCGAGGCCGCGGCGGTCCCGCTCGCGGTCGCGAAGGTCGCGGCCGCGGTGATCCGCCTGTCGGGCCGGATCCTGGAGGGCTCGAACCCGAACGTGGTCTCCGACGTCGCGGTGGCGGCGTCGGCGGCGAAGTCGGCCCTGGAGTCGGCGGCGCTGAACGTGGACATCAACGTGGTCTCGATCAAGGACCCCGCCGAGCGCGAGCGCCTCGCGAGCGAGCTCAACGAGGCGTTGCAGTCGAAGGTGCAGGCCGAGGCCATCATGCACGCGGTGGCGAAGAGGATCCGGGCATGAGCGACATCGACGGGCGCGCCCTCGCGAAGGCGATCCGCGCGGAAGTGAGCGAGGCGGCCGCGAAGCTGCGCGGCGAGGGCCTGGCGCCCACGCTGGCGGTGCTGGTCCCGACCGACGACGAGGGCACCGCCTGGTACGTCCGGTCGATCAAGAAGGCCGCCGAGAAGGAGGGCGTCGACTGCCGGATCGTGCAGCTCGAAGCCCCCGGCCGGGACGAGATCGTTGCGGCACTCCAGGAGCTCTCGGCCGATCCGGCCGTGCACGGGATCATCTGCCAGACCCCACTGCCCGAGGGCGTGACCCTCGGCGAGGTCGGCTGGTACATCAGCCCTTACAAGGACATCGACGGCGCGAACCCCGAGAGCCTCGGACGGCTCGCGCAGGGCCGCCGCACGTTCGCTCCGGCCACGAGCGCGGCGGTGCTGGAGCTGCTCAAGCACGAGGACCTGGTGCTCGAAGGCGCCCGCGCGGTCGTGGTGGGCCGGTCGACGGTGGTCGGCAAGCCCGCGGCGCTGCTGCTGCTCAACGAGTCGGCGACCGTGACGGTGTGCCACTCGCGCACCAAGGACCTCGCCGCGGTGTGCCGCGAAGCGGACGTCCTGGTCGCGGCGGTGGGCCGCGCGGGCATGATCGGCGCGGATTTCGTGAGGCCCGGCGCGACCGTGATCGACGTGGGCACCAACCCCACCGCCGACGGCGGCCTGGTCGGCGACGTCGACTACGCGGCAGTCGCCCCGGTCGCGGGCCGAATCACCCCGGTCCCCGGCGGCGTCGGCCCGGTGACGACAGCACTCCTGCTGCGCCACACGGTCCAGGCGGCGGAACTGTCGCGCAGCCACGGCTGAGCGGCGACTGAGACGAGCGAATGAGCCGACCGCCCCCGAAGGGGCGGTCGGCTCTTTCGTCGCATGGAGACCGCACGTGGGCGGGAGCGCCGGGATGGTGGTGGGTGAGGGCGTCAAACACCCATGGAAGACCACGCGCGGGCGGGAGCGCCGGTGTTCGAGTACTCCGGCCCCATGTAGGCGGCGTGTGGCGACCGCGCCCGGGCGAGCACGGGTGGGCGCGCGGACGTGCCGGAGCGCGGAAGGTGGTCCTCCCGGCCCGTTGGGGCCGATGGCGGGCACGCAGGCGCGCTGGAGCGCTGGAGCGCGACGTGGCGTCGCGCCGGTCAAAGCGGTAGAGACCGCGCGCGGGCAGGCTCCAGATCCGCGCCGACCTCGACCGCGCCCAGGAGGACGGAGAGCGCGGGCGGGCCTGGGTTACGCGGGGTCACTAGGGCGCAAGGGGAAACCACGCGCGGGCGGGCGCGCCGCGGCTCACCCCCGAGGCGGTGGCCGAGGCGCTGGGAACACCGCACGCGGACGGGTGTGCCGGTGTTCGAGGCCTCCGGCCCATGCGGGCGCGTGTGGCGACCGCGCCCGGGTGGGCGCGCAAGCGCGCCGGAGCGCGACGTCGCGCCGGTCGAAGCGGTAGCGACCGCGCGCGGGCGGGCCGCGAGGGCGATCGGCCGCCGCCGTACCGACTGTGGTCGTTGCCGCGCACCATCCCCTCCTCGGCGTTCGCCGCTGCGAGCACCGTCCGCGCTCGCGGCGCGCCCGCCCGCGAAGGCGACCGCGTCCGCGCCGTGTTTCGTCGTGCGTGCCGGTCACGGGCCATCTGCGCCCGTGATGGCGATCGGGCGCGGCTCGCGCTGCGACCGCGTCCGCGCCGCGTTTCGTCGTGCGTGCCGGTCACGGACCGTCGGTGCTCATGATGGCGATCGGGCGCAGCTCGCGCCGCGACCGCCTCGCTCGGCCGTCACCGGCCGCTCCCTCGGCTCGCGCACCGGCTCCGAGCTCGGGAAAGGTTCGCCAAGTGGCGGATACCCGACAGACACGGTTGCTCACCGCCCGTAGCGTTGGGGTTCCGCTGCAAAGGAGGTCACGCATGACACGTCGTATCGCCTTCGTCGCGACCGTCGCGGCCATGATCGTGTCGGTCGCAAGTCCGGCGATGGCGTTCCAGCACGACCGGGTCGACAACCCCGTGGTGCACTGGGCCCTCGACATCGGCATTCTCGCCATCGTGGTCGCGCCGATCTGGACGGCGCTGCTGTGGGGCAAGGGCCGCAGCAAGTGGGCGCTGGTCGGGTTGATCGCGTTCGTGCAGTTGCCGGTAGCGATCCTCGGGTTCTCGCCGAGCGCGTCCGCGACTTTCGCGGGCAGCGGGCTGTTCCTCGGGCTCGCGATCTCGGTCGCCGCGATCGTCTACACGCGCCGCGTCACCCGCCTGGAGCGGGCCCGTTCAGTCGATGAGGAACTGCCGGACGCCTTGACCTGAGCCGAGTTCGAACCCGTAGGCCCGGTCGCCCTCGCGCAGGACCCGCAGCAGCGGGCAGCCTTCGTGCGGGCCGTCGAAACCGGACTCGGGGTCGCGGTAGGCGTGCCACGCGCAGTGCTCCTCCCCGACCCACCCCCAGGCCCGGTGTGTCTCGGACCCGCCGAAGCGGTACACGCCGACGCTGAGCAGCCGGTCCCCGACCGGCCGCCGGTAGAAGTCGGCGTCGAGGCCGACGAGGGGGACCCCGTCGAAGTCGATGTCCGGCAGGGTCTTGTGGAACGTGAAATCGGCGAGATGCGGGATCTCGCCGATTTCCATTGCTGCGAAAGCGACGGGCACGCCCGGTCTAACGACCGGACGCGCCCGTGGTTGCGCTGATCGAGTACTAGACCCCGAAGAAGACCTCGGCGTCGGCGTAGCGCTCGACCGGCACGGTCTTGAGCACGTCGGTGCCCTCGTGGATCGGGATGCGCAGCACGTCGGTGCCGCGCAGCGCCATCATCTTGCCGAAGTCGCCCTCGTTGACCGCGTCGGCGGCCTCCAGGCCGAGGCGGGTCGCCAGGACCCGGTCGAACGCGGTCGGGGTGCCGCCGCGCTGGAGGTGGCCGAGGATGATCGCGCGGGTCTCGATGCCGGCGCGCTCCTTGATCTCCGCCGCGACCCAGTCGCCCACGCCGCCGAGCTTGACGTGGCCGAACGCGTCGACCTCGCCGTCCTTGAGGACCATGCCCTCCTTGGCGTGCGCGCCCTCGGACACGGCCACGATGGTGGCCTTGCCGGCGTCCTTGCGGTCCTTGACGAAGGCCGCGACCTTCTCGATGTCGAACTCGACCTCGGGGATGAGGGTCACGTTCGCGCCGCCCGCGATGCCCGCGTGCAGGGTCATCCAGCCGGCGTGGCGGCCCATGACCTCGACCACGATGCAGCGGTCGTGCGAGTCGGCGGTCGTCCACAGGCGGTCGATCGCCTCGGTGGCGATGTTCACGGCCGTGTCGAAACCGAACGTGTAGTCGGTGCCCGAGAGGTCGTTGTCGATCGTCTTCGGCACGCCCACGCAGTTGACGCCGTCGGCGGTCAGCTTGGTGGCCACGCCGAGGGTGTCCTCGCCGCCGATCGCGATGAGCGCGTCGACGCCCAGGTCGGCCATGTTCTTCTTGATGGCCTCGACGCCGCCCTCGATCTTGTAGGGGTTGGTGCGCGAGGAGTGGAGGATGGTGCCGCCCTGATCGAGGATGCCCTCGACGGAGTCCCAGTCCAGGGGCTGGGTGATGCCCTCGATCGGGCCCCTCCAGCCGTAGCGGAAGCCCACGAACTCGTGGCCGTATTCCTTGGTGCCCTTACGGACTGCGGCGCGGATGACCGCGTTGAGACCGGGGCAGTCACCGCCGCCGGTGAGCACGCCAATGCGCATGTGTAGAACTCCCTGGAGTGAGGACTCTGTTAACTGGGCGGCCTCATTGCCGAAACACCGCCCACCTTATACGGGAGCCCGGTGGCGGCCACCTGGGGTTCGTCCGGGGCCGGTCAGCGGCGCGAATCGACCGGGCCGTACGCGGCCCGCTCGCCGCGCACCGATTCGAGGACCTTCCAGCGGTCCAGGTTCAGCTTCGCGTCGGTCAGCGCGTCGTGCAGGTCGGCCTCGTCGGCCGCGGGCAGCTCGGGGCGGCCCAGGTCCTCCCAGCGCTGGCGCAGGTCCTTGGTCATGCGCGGCAGCGCCCGCGGCAGGTCGGGCATCGTGCCCCACAACTGCGCGAGGACCACGTGGTCGTACGCGCCGATCCAGGCCCACAGCTCGATCCGCTCGCCCGGGTGCGTCCCGGTCTTGCGCCGCACCGGCGAGACCAGGAACTCGTAGAGCTCGTCTCGAATGGTGGACCGGTTCTTCCACAGCGGACTCGCCGGGGCCGGGAGCTTGTCGAGGACGTTGCGCCGCACCCAGTCGATCGCGCGCGAGGGGTCGAACTCGGTGGAGACGGCGTAGAACTCGCGGCCGTGCTCGTCGACGACCGCGATCGAGACCAGGTCGATCGTGCGACCGTCCTCGATGAACTCGCAGTCGTAGAAGTATCGATACGCCACGCATCGGCCTTTCGTATGAGCACAGGCGGTATTTTCGGGCCTTCTCGTCCCGCGCCCGTATGTCGCCGGACTGGAGTCGACGCTACGCCATACGATCAGTCGGCCGGAATCTGACCTCGCAATCCACACACGACGACCGCGATACCGGACAATAGACGCGAAAGCACGTAGACTCGCTCGTACGCTCGGCCGAGCGACAAGTGCACCGTCTGGACACACGGGCCAACGGAGCGTGAAGTTTCCGACACCCGGCTCTGTACAACGACGGAAAAGACAGCGATCATCGGAGGGAACCCGCGGACCCGGGACCCACCGAAGGGGGAGAACTATGGGTGTCAACCCATCTGAAGACCCGCTTGCAGGCGTCGCCATGTTCGCCGGCCTCGACCCGCAGGCACGGCGGCAGATCGCGGGAGTGGCGGTACAGCGCCACTACCGGCGCGGACACCTGCTCTTCTTCGAAGGCGAGCCCGGCGAGTCGCTCATCATGATCCGCTCCGGGGCGGTGAGCGTCTTCCGCACCGCCGCCACCGGCGAGCGGGCCATGCTCCACGTCGCCCGCGCCCCCGAAGTCCTCGGCGAGGTCTCCCTCCTGGACGGCTCCCCCCGCTCGGCCAGCGCCGAGGCGCTGGAGGACACGTCGGCGCTGGCGCTGGCGCGGTCCTCGTTCCTCGAACTGGTGCATGGGAATCCGAAGATGCTCGACGCGGTGCTGCGCTCGATGGGCATGATCGTGCGGCGATTGACCGAGCAGTCCTCCGACCACGTGTTCCTGGACCTGCCGGGCCGGGTGGCGAAGACGCTGGTGCGCCTTGCCGAGCAGCACTCGTCCCCGATGACCACGATCGAGTTGAACCAGACGCAGCTGGCGGAGATGGCCGGCGGTTCGCGTCAGAGCGTGAATCAGGCGATCGGCATCTTCGCCACGCGCGGCTGGCTGCGCACGGAGGGCCGCAAGATCGTGGTGGTGGACCTGCCCGCGTTGCGCAGACGCGCTGGCTTCGGGGGACCCGAATAGACGGCACAGTGGGGGACCCGAATAGAGGGCGCAGCGGCGGACCCGAATGAGGGATGCGTATATAAGGTGCGGGACTACTCCCCCGTCTCGCGTTCCTTGACCTTCGCGGCGTACTCGTCCACGTAGTCCTGCCCGGAGAGCTCCCGCAGCGCGTCCATGACCTCGTCGGTGACGGCGCGCTCGATGAACCGGTCGCCCACGAGCTCGCGGTAGCGGTTGAAGTCGAGCGCGATGCCGAACCGGATCTTGACGCGGCCGATTCGGGGGATGCGGCGGCCGATGGGCTGGAGTTCGCCGGTGTTGAGCATGGCGACCGGGACGACCGGGGAGCCGGTCTGGAGGGCGAGGCGGGCCACGCCGGTCTTGCCGCGGTAGAGGCGCCCGTCGGGCGAGCGGGTGCCTTCGGGGTAGATCCCGAACAGGCGCCCTTCGGAGAGGACGCGCTTGCCGGTGTCGAGGGAGGCGGTGGCCGCGTCGCCGCCCGCGCGGTCGACGGGGATGGCGCCCACCGCGTTCATGAAGGTCCGCACGAACCAGCCTTTGAAGCCGGTGCCGGTGAAGTACTCCTCCTTGGCGATGAAGGTGACGCGGCGTTTGACGACGAGGGGCATGAAGAAGGAGTCGGTGACGGCGAGGTGGTTGGAGGCCAGGATCGCCGGGCCGCCCTCGGGCACGTGTTCGAGCCCTTCGACCTGCGGGCGGTAGACCACCCACAGCAGCGACCCCAGTGTCGCCTTCAGAATCCAGTAGAGCACGCGCTCAAGCGTATCGGCACTAGTCAATCCCCCGCGCCGTGTGCGGGCCGGGGCCCCGGCGCGGCCTCGCGGGAGGGGTTTCGGGGGCGGATCCTGCGGTGGCGGCGGGCGGCGGGCGCGTGCGAGAATGGGCACGCAGCGCGATAGGGGATGCCAGGGTCCCCTGCCCAGCGACCCGGGAGGCGACGTGCCGATCGAATCCGAGGAGTTCACGTTCGACCTCGGCCCTGACGCGAAGGCCACGATGCTGCTGTGTCACGGGTTCACGTCCGACCCGGCGAGCATGCGGCCTTGGGGCGAGTACCTGCGCGACGCGGGCTTCAACGTGGTCGCGCCGCTCCTTCCCGGGCACGGGCAGACGTGGCAGGTGCTGGCGAAGTCGACGTGGCAGGAGTGGTACGCGCGGCTTGAGCAGGCGCTCGACGAGGCGCTCGCGCTCGGCAGACCGGTGTTCGCCGGGGGCCTGTCGATGGGCGGGTCGCTCACGCTGCGGCTCGCGGAGCAGCGCGGCGGCGACCTGTCGGGGCTGGTGCTGGTCAATCCGGCGATCTTCGACTCCAAGCCCGAGGGCTTCCTCGCTCCGGTGCTGAAGTACGTGATGCCGAGCGTGGCCTCGATCGGCTCGGACGTGAACAAGCCTGACGTGCGGGAGAAGACCACCTCGCGCACTCCGGTGGCGGCGTACGCGTCGCTGCGGCGGCTGTGGAAGGTCACGCGTCCGGAGCTGTCGCGGATCACGGTGCCGCTGCGGATCTACACCAGCGCCGAGGACCATGTGGTGAACCCGCGCAACAGCGCGGTGGTGCGCGCGGGGGTGCGGTCGAAGGACGTGGAGTCGACGGTGCTGCCGCGCAGTTTCCATGTGGCGACGCTGGACTACGACGCGGAGACGATCTTCTCGGGGAGCGCCGAGTTCATGGAGCGGCTGCTGACCAAGACGCGGGGCGTCCATGACTGAGCGCGGCGAGGAGTCGGAGAGCAGCGGGCAGGGCAACGGTCGCGGAGACGACGAGCTGCTGCCCGAGGACGTCGACCGGCGCTTCAACGAGCTGATCCGGGGCCTGGCCGCCGAGCGCGTCGAGGAGGAGCCCGAACCGGCGGCCCCGCCGCCCGAGCCCGCACCGGAGGAGCCCACGCTTCTGGAGCTGTGGGACGCCGAGCTGCCCGAGGACGACGAGGACGAGTACGTGCCGCCGGAGCCGCCGCCGCTGCTGTGGCCGAGCCTTCAGGCGGTGGGCGGGATCCTGCTCATCATCGGCGGGGTCGCTCTGGTGGTGAACCCGGGCCTGGCGCCGCTGGGCGCCAATCCGGGCCGCCTGGTCGGCTTCGTGGCGTTCCTGGGCGGGGTGTGGCTGCTCATCAGCCGGTTGCGGCCCGACCGCGACGCCGACGACACCGACGACGGCGCGGTCGTGTGACCGCTAGGGCGTGTCTCTCGGACACGCCCTAGGGCGTGTCTGGGAATTCGCGGCGAGTCGGTATCCGAGTCCATTCGTTCGCTCGGGAGGCGGAAGGCCGCCCGAATACCGGTGTTGTATTCGGGCGGCCGACAACGAAGCGAGCGGGCGAATGGGCCGGATAACGGCCGGCGGGGACACCCACCAACCCCCCCGGGCTTGCGGGC